>NZ_JBFROH010000058.1:0-92610 GCF_041471425.1 Vibrio sp. 10N.261.52.C2
CGTATTTTAGGACGAGACATCTGAACACTGTCGATTGGCTAGTTAGCTTAGAGGTCTAGCAGTGCTGACGACGCATGTTGTCGAGAATAATGCCTGTCGCCATTGCAACGTTCAAAGACTCTGCGCCACCGAATGCTGGAATCGTAATCTTATCAGTCACGTATTTAGCCGCGTGTTCACGGATGCCGTGAGACTCACTGCCCATCAATAAAATGCCGTTAGCAGTAAACTCAGTCTTATGAACACTTTCGCCTTCTAAGAAAGCACCGTAAACCGGTAGGTTCGCTTGCTCTAAGTAAGCTGGTAAGTCTGTTTGGCTTACGTGTACGCGGCCAAAGCTGCCCATAGTCGCGCTGATCGTTTTAGGGTTGTATGGGTCTGCGCAATCGCTGCTCGCAACGATATGCTTGATGCCGTACCAGTCTGCTACGCGAATAATCGTACCTAGGTTGCCAGGGTCTGAAACGCCATCAAGCGCAATCATCAGTCCTGTTGCTTCTGGTAGTTCAAACGTTGGGATCTCAACAACCGCAATCGCTGCGTTGTTACTGACCAAAGTGCTCGCTTTGGTTAGATCATCCAGCGAGGCTTCAACACAATCAAACTCAATCAGTGAAGCATGATTTTCAGATAAGAAATCAGCGGTAGCAAAGACATTCTTCACCACTAAGTCACTATTGAACAGCTCAAGAACGTTCTTTTCACCTTGAACTAGAAACAGGCCGTGGGCTTTACGTTGTTTCTTTTGACCCAAAGCACGAAGGAGTTTTAATTGGTTTTTTGAAATCATGTTTTTATCCTAGATATAAGCCCGCGCATTATAGAGCAAAGGTTAGCGAACCAAAAGCGTGATAGCTCAATGCGATCCATATAAAAAGCAAAAGCGATCCACTTAAAAAAGAAAAGCGCACTAAATAGCGCGCTCTTATGGGATTTACTTACTTAAGTTAAGCTGAACTGACAGCCTAATACGGAGCAGGGTAGCGCTTAAAGACTGTGTTGATATCAGTCAGGATCTCTTCTGATAACGGTTTACTGAAAGCGGCTACGTTCTCTTTTAGCTGCTCCATGGTCGTTGCACCAATGATAGTGGACGTCACCCCATCAACTTGATTACACCAAGCCAATGCCAGTTGGCTTGGAGTGAACCCGTGAGCATTCGCCACTTCAACATAGCCTTTAACCGCTTCATTGGCAGATTCAGTATCACGAAAAATGCCTTTACGTTGCATGTAAGTCCAACGGCTGCCTTCCGGTCTTGCGCCATCGATGTACTTTCCACTCAACATGCCTGCAGCTAAAGGTGACCATGGCAGGTAAGCGACATCTTCATGCACACAGTTCTCAATCAGATATGGCCAGTCTTTTGCGTGCAGCAAGCTAAATTCATTCTGAATCGAAACCATACGTGGCAAATCGTGTTTCTCGCTCAGCTTGAGGTATGTGTTAATGCCCCAAGTAGAATCATCTGAAAGCCCGACATGGCGAATTTTCCCCGCCTTAATGCAGCTTGCCAGTGCTTGTAGGATTTCCAACATCTCAGCTTCATGCTGCTTTCGGTCAATATCACTGAATCGAATGTGATTCGGGAAATGCTTACCAAAGTGAGGCGTTGTACGATTTGGCCAATGAAGTTGGTAAAGGTCGATATAGTCTGTTTGTAGGCGTTTTAATGATGCGTCAACGGCTGCGATCACCGCTTCACCCGTTATCGGGCCGCCATCTCGAACCCAAGGAAGCCCTGGCCCGGCAATTTTGCTCGCAATGATCAACTCTTGTCGACGCTGTGGGTTACGCGATAACCAGTTACCAATGATCGCTTCTGTTTTTCCGTAGGTATCTGGAGAAGGTGGAACCGCGTACATCTCTGCAGTATCGATAAAGTTAATACCTTGGCTTAATGCGTATTCGATCTGTTGGTCGGCTTGCTGCTGCGTATTTTGTAGCCCCCAAGTCATGCTGCCAAGACAGATACGGGAAACGGGAATTTGACTACTTCCTAGCTTTGAATATTCCATTGAATTCGGGGTTCCTGTGGTTAGGTTCTCTGGTACTCGCATTATAGTTTTGAAAAGAGGGCGAGTGAGGAATGAAAACGAATATGAATTATTAGCACAAAATGACACGACAAGGTATGGCATCGGGGAGTTTAGTGAGTCATTTCTCAGCGCTGCAAGCTAGTGTGTGCAATGCGTGAAAATACATTCGCGAGAAACTATGAGCCAATTGGTGATCGAGAAGTGAAGAACAACAAGCAATGAGCGAAGGTTTAATGTTCAGCTTGTTTGGGAGTGGGGGAGAGGAGAACAGATCAAAAATAAAAAAAGCTCTACCGGATAGAGCGTAGAGCTTTTTTATAGGGGTCTTAATAGTGCTAGGTATTCATTGAGTTACGAGGTCGCGTTTGTGTCTAATCCACCCTGGATCTGCGCCTGTCTTAGAGCTTCCTGCCTTTGAACTTCTTTCTCAGTTAATACTGGTCGAAGCGTTTCCTCAGAGGCTTGAGGAGAGAAAATGAAATATTTATTAATCGTCATAACTGTGTCTCCGTGTAACGTATGACAGATTCTGCATCAAGGATAAATTGTGATCATCATCCACTTTGTACTTTTGTTAGGCTGAGAGCGGAGGGCGTAGAATGCGTACAAAGCGATCTCTTATCATCCGTATGCAATGTTGAACTGACGAAACCCTCTGTTTTCAAGTATAGGAAGCGCATCTAATTTCGCACAATAATGATTTAGAGCAATTACATACATGGTCAGGGGCGTAAGATGAAAACCCTCGCTACTGACTCTGTGCTCGTATTTATTTAACGATGTATCACTTATCGACATAATAATTAAGTCAGTAAATCAATTACTTAATCCATGGTGAGATGAATTATGGAAAAGCTTGTAGAACGTTTTCTGAATTACGTTACTTTTGATACCAAATCCGATCCTTCTAATCAGCAATGCCCAAGTTCACCGGGTCAAATTACCTTTGCTGAAGCCTTAAAGTTAGAATTGGTGGCATTAGACTTAGTTGATGTGTCTTTAGATGACAATGGATACTTGATGGCGAAACTGCCGTCGAATGTCGATTACGATGTGCCTGCGATTGGCTTTGTGGCGCACATGGATACCGCTCCTGACGCATCAGGCGCCAACGTGAAACCACAAGTGATTAAAGATTACCGAGGTGGAACGATTGAATTAGGGGAAAGTGGCGAGAGTTTGAACCCAAGCCAGTATCCAGATCTTGATTCTTTACATGGTCACGACCTGATTACGACTGACGGCACAACTCTGCTTGGTGCCGACAACAAAGCGGGCATCGCTGAAATCATCAGTGCAATTGCTTACCTGAAAGCGAATCCAGACATCAAACACGGCGACATCTGCATTGGTTTCACGCCGGATGAAGAGATTGGTCGCGGTGCGAACCTGTTTGACGTTGAAAAATTTGGCGCCGAGTGGGCGTACACCATCGATGGTGGCCCAGTAGGGGAGTTGGAATTTGAGAACTTCAATGCCACGAGCGCCGATGTTATCTGTCATGGCGTGAACGTTCACCCGGGCACCGCAAAAGATAAAATGGTGAACTCGATGAACATTGCAGCGCAATTCCAATTGATGATGCCTGCGCAAGAAACACCAGAGTGCACAGAAGGTTATGAAGGCTTCTACCACCTGAAATCGGCGGAAATGGGTGTGGCTCGCTCTGAACTGGGATACATCATCCGTGATTTTGAACGTGAGGGTGTAGAAGCGCGTAAAGCATTCATGCAGCAGAAAGTCGATGAGCTGAATGAGCGCCTTGAGAAAGGCCGTGTTGAGCTGGTGCTAACCGATAGCTACTTCAACATGAAAGAGATGGTTGAACCGCATCAACATATTATTGAATTGGCCAAGCAGGCGATGATTGAGTGCAATGTCGAGCCAATGGTTAAACCAATCCGAGGTGGTACAGACGGTGCTCGCTTATCTTTCATGGGGCTACCATGTCCGAATATCTTTACTGGCGGTTACAACTTCCACGGTATTCATGAGTTCATTACCATTCAAGGCATGGAGCAAGCGGTAAAAGTGATTGTCGAATTGTCTCAACGTACAGCAACGCATTACCAAAAATAGAACATCAGAGCGTTATATCTCTTTGTATTTTTGAGAGTATTCAATAATACTCTCTTTAAGCATAAGGGAGTACGCGATGAAAAAGTTAGTTTTACTTTGCACCCACTTAGCCGTGGGTGCTGTTGGTTTTGGGCTAGGTGTTTACGCATTGCCTATCTTGATTGAGCCTGATTCTCCTTCCTCAAGTTCTGTTGAAGCGATCAGTGAGCAGGCTATCTACACGGGCGAGTTCACTAAAGATCGACAAGACAGTGACTTCTTGCACTGGGGAGAAGGCATCGTCTCAGTATCCGAAAGTGCGATCGCTTTTGAAGGTGAATTGGCGCCGGGACCTGATTACAAGGTTTATCTCTCGCCTAAGTTCATTGAAACCGAGCACGCTTTCAATGACAGCAAGAACGAGTTATTGAGAGTCGGAGATGTGAAAACATTCGACCGCTTTATGGTTGAGCTTCCCGAAGGTACTGATCTTAATCGATTTAATACGGTTGTGATTTGGTGTGAAACTTTTGGCCAATTTATTACTTCTGCCAAGATAAAATGATAGCCTTACCAATAGCTGATTTAGGCACGTAAAAAAGCGCTCTATTTTTGAGCGCTTTTTCATAGCGAAGTCTCCGCTAATCGTTGTAAAGCTCGTCGTTGTAATGCTAAGGAATAAGTAATGGAAAAAGTGTGGCAAGTAATTGATTTTCTACTCGCTCATAAGTTTATTTTTAGTGCGTTGATTATCACTATTATTTTAATCATTCGCCGAATCACCTTATCTCAAATAAGAGGTGATGTTGCTTTCCTTAGTGAAGACCAACGTAACTGGATGTCACGAACCAAAAACGGCACATTCGCGATTATTGTTGTGACGTTATTTGTGCTGTGGAAATCCGAAATCAGCGAGTTTGCGCTATCTGTCACGGCCATTGCTGTTGCGATAGTAGTGGCTTCAAAAGAGATCATTTTGTGTTTCACCGGTTCTATTCAGCGTGCGAGTTCTCGCTCATTTAGAATCGGCGACTGGATCGAAGTGGGTAAAATAAGCGGTGAGGTGATTGAGCACAATTTGATGGCGACTGTGATTCAAGAAATCGATTTGTATCATGGGCAATATCACTTCACTGGTAAGACAGCCACGCTGCCTAATAGTATGTTCTTCACCTATCCGGTAAAGAACCTCAACTTTATGAAGCGCTATGTTTATCATAACTTTTTTGTGACGGTGAAAGACTTTGTAAACCTATACCCTATGGTGCCGGGTCTTATTGTGAAAATTGAAGAGCATTGCGAAGAGTTTATCGATGTTGCTCGCCGTTACAACGGTGTGATCGAAAAGCACGCTGGTGTTGACCTTCCGGGTTCTGAGCCTCACATCCATATCACAAGCAGTTCGACAGGTGAGCAAGAAGTCCATTTTATGATTTTCTGTCCAACCGAGAAGGCGGTTCATCTAGAGCAAGAGATTCGTAAAGATTTCATGGAAGCATACGCTGAAGCATTTCCTGTCAGTGCTTAATCCTGCAGTCCGCTGAGCCCCAAACAAAAGAAAGCCGAGAGCGATAATATCGACTCTCGGCTTTTTTGTTCTAACTATCTGTTCGTTTAATCTAGGTCAGCCAGTGGCAACCAATCGACTTTTACGCCTGCTTGTTCAAACATATCTTGGCTCACTTTGATTTTGTCTCCCCAGCGAGAAAGAAAGTCTTCACTTTGCTCTGGGCAGTGAACCGCAGAAATACCGGTTTGGATGATTTTCGCTGCACAGTTCGGACAAGGGAAGTGGGTTACCCATATTTCACAACTGTCCAAATCACGCTTAGCGAATAGAATCGCATTTTCTTCAGCGTGAAGTGTCTTTAGGTACTTCATCTCTCTGTCATCAGTATCCGCACTATCAGACACGCCATGTGGGTAGCCATTAAAGCCAACGGAAACAATACGGTTGTGCTTAGTGATTACGGCGCCGACTTGAGTTGAAGGATCTTTACTCCAAGAACCGACCAATTCCGCCATTTGATAGAAACGTTTAGCCCATTTTGAAATCATGAGAATTCCTTAACAATTAAATGTGAATGCTTATCTGTCTGACAATACATTATGTTAGACAATATCCATAGAGAACAAAAGCTGAGAGGTTGATTTACTTAGGAATTGTAGCGTGTTTGTAATCACTTTATAAGCACTTGGTTTCAATTAACATATTGATACACTTTGACTAGTTATAATTGATATTCCTCGGACAATGGTAACGAGTGTGTTACGTAAATTTTATGCTGTTCAAATACTAATAAGTGACGGTATAACCATGCGTAAAAAGTTGATCCTTACGGCTCTTGCAAGCTCTCTTATTCTTGCTGGATGTGGGCAAGATGCTCAAAATGCTAAGCAAGCGCCTTTACCTCTCGTAGCTGTACAGGATGTTAGCGTTGTTTCTCACCAGCAAAGTAAGTCGTACATCGGTCGTATTGAAGCCGTTGAAGACACGGCTATCACAGCGCAAGTTTCTGGCTACCTACAAAGCCGTCATTTCAATGAAGGTCAAATGGTCGAAAAGGGCCAGCTGCTATATTCCATTGAGCCATCTTCGTTTGAAGCTGAAGTTGCAAGCGCAAAAGCGTCTGTTGCTCAAGCAAACGCGAACCTTAAGAAAGCCGAGCTTGATTTTAATCGTGGTAAAAACCTACTTCCGAAAGGCAGTATTTCTCAATCAGAATTCGATGCATTAACGGCAAACTTATTAGGCTCTCAAGCACAGCTTGAAGCCAGCCAAGCTCAGTTAAACGCCGCGAATGTCCAACTTTCTCATACCAAAATTATCGCGCCTTTCTCTGGAAGAATCAGTGACACTAAAGTAAGTAAAGGTGATCTGGTTTCACCGTCTTCAGGTGTATTGACGACTTTGGTTAGCCTAGATCCAATTCATGCATCGTTCAGCATTAGTGAGCGTGAGCGTATTGAGCTGGGTATGGACCGTATTGAAGGTGACGGCAGCAGCGACTCTGCAGGTGTTGAAGTTCAGATTATGCTTGAGAATGGCGAAGCATTCGAACATCTAGGTCAGCTTGACTTCTTGGGCAACCGTATCAACCTAAACACTGGTACGATCGCGATGCGCGCTATTGCCGATAACCCAGACCAGCAATTGCTTCCTGGTCAGCACGTTCGTGTTGATCTGCGTGAGAAGCAATCTATTGATGTCGTAACCATTCCTCGCCGCGCGGTTCAAACCGACCTTGAAGGCGACTTTGTTATGGTGTTAGTTGAAGGCGAAGCTGCTCCTGTGGCTGAGCGTAGAAACATCGAAATGGGTCGTCAGGTTGAAGGTGGTGTAATTGTTCATTCTGGATTAGAGAAGAACGACTCAGTCATCACTCAAGGCTTACAGCGTGTCCGTAATGGTATGTCCGTTCGCATTCAACCTTCTGCTGAACAAGCTGAGTAAGGGGGCTATTTATGTTGAGTCGTTTCTTTATTCAAAGGCCTAAGTTTGCCCTTGTTATATCCATCATATTAACGCTGGCGGGTGCGATTTCTCTCGCTATCTTGCCGGTGGCTGAATATCCAAAAATTAGCCCACCGTCGGTCAGTGTGTCGGCATTCTACACGGGCGCAAGTGCTGAAGTGGTGGAACAGGCGATAGCCGACCCCATAGAAACGTCGGTTAACGGCGTTGAAGATATGATCTACATGTCTTCTAAAAGCGCTAACGATGGTTCATACAACCTTAATGTGACCTTTGATGTTGGTACTGACCCAGATATGGCTCAGGTCAACGTTCAGAACCGAGTTGCTCAAATCGAATCGAAGCTTCCGCAAGAAGTTCGAATGGTGGGTGTCACCGTTAAAAAGCGTTCACCAGACCTTTTGATGGTATTGAACTTCTATTCGCCAAACGGTGAGTACAACGACCAATTCTTGATCAACTACGTTAACCTAAACATTAAAGACCAACTGGCTCGTGTGAAGGGCATCAGTGAAGTTAACGTGTTGGGTGGTGGTGAATACGCGATGCGTGTTTGGTTAGATCCTGAGAAAATGGCTAACCTCAATATCACCACTTCAGACGTGAATCGCGCGTTGGCAGAGCAGAACGTTCAAGTTGCTGCAGGCCGTATTGGTGCTGCACCTTATAACAACGCACAAGAAGTGCAGTTCAACTTGGTAACAAAAGGCCGATTAGAAACAGCTGATGAGTTTGAAAATGTTGTTCTTCGTGCAACTCAAGACGGTTCAACGGTTTACTTAAAAGACATTGCACGTGTTGAGCTTGGTAAAAAGTTCTACGACGGTAATGGTAAATACCGTGGTCAAGATGCGTCGATCGTAACGCTGTCACTTCAATCAGACGCTAACGCGCTGGAAAGTGGCAAAGCTGTGATGGCGATGCTGGAAAACTTAAGCAAGAACTTCCCAGAAGGCGTGGCGTATGAAGCAAGTTACGACACTACACTGTTTGTTGCTGAGTCGATCAAAGGGGTAGTAAAGACCTTAATCGAAGCCATCTTGCTGGTTATTGCGGTAACGTACCTGTTCTTGGGTAGTGCGCGTGCAACCTTGATTCCTGTAGTTGCGATTCCGGTATCTTTGATTGGTACGTTTGCCATCATGCAGATGACGGGTTTCACCATCAATACGGTAACCCTGTTTGGTTTGATACTAGCGATTGGTATCGTAGTAGATGATGCGATCTTGGTTATCGAGAACGTTGATACCACAATGGCTAAAGACCCAACCATTTCACCGCGTAAAGCCACGCTTATTGCGATGAAAGAAGTAACGGGGCCGATCATTACGTCGACCTTGGTTCTACTTGCGGTATTCATCCCTGTTGCAATGCTTCCTGGTATTACTGGCATCATGTACCGTCAGTTCGCTCTGACTATCTGTATCGCGGTTGTTATCTCTTCAATTAACGCATTAACGCTATCACCTGCATTGTGTTCACTGGTTCTTAAGCAGGGTGGTGGTAACACGGCGCGTTGGTACCAAGCATTTAACCGTGGTCTAGAGTCTGTTACTAACAAATACGGTCAAGTGGCTGGCTTCTTAGTTAAGAAAGGCGTTCTGCTGTTCACTTTCTTCTTTGTGGCTTTGGCGGCTGTGACTTATTTTGCGAAGACAACGTCTACGGCGTTTGTACCTCAAGAAGATAAAGGCATTTTGCTGGTTAACGTTCAGCTTCCTGACGCGGCATCCTTGTCTCGAACCGAAGAAGTGACTAAGCAGCTGCTTGAAATGGTTGAACAAGAGCCGGGTGTTGATGGCGTAACACTGGTTAACGGCTACGCATTTATGACGGGCGCTTCTGCGTCGAATGGTGCGTCAATGTTCATCAAGCTTCACGATTGGGACATGCGTAATGCACTGGATGGTCAACACTCTGCTCAGGCTATCTCACAGCGTATTAATGGTCGTGCTGCGACTGAACTTCCTCAAGCTGTCGTGTTTGCGATGGGGCCTCCTGCAGTTCCGGGCATGGGGGCCGCGTCTGGTTTCGAGTTTGTACTTGAAGATACGCTAGGCCGAAGCCGTACTGATCTTGCTATGGTGATGAATGACGTGATAGCTGAGGCGAGCAAACAGCCTGAGATTTCACACACATTCAGTACTTTCCGTGCGAACGTACCTCACTACTATGTCGATATTGACCGTGAGAAAGCGCAGCAATTAGGTATTCCGTTGTCGGAAATTTTCCAAACACTACAAGGTAACCTTGGTTCGTTGTACGTGAACGACTTCACCATGTTTGGTAAGAACTTCCGCGTAACCATGCAAGCTGACAGTGAACACCGTAGCAGCATGGACGACCTACAACGATTCCACGTTCGTTCGTCTAATGGCGAGATGATCCCGTTAAGCACATTGGTGACTTACGACCAGATCTTTGAACCAGATGTAGCATGGCGTTACAACATGTACCGCAGTGCCGTGATTCAAGGTCAACCTGCAGAAGGTTACTCAAGTGGTGATGCGATTGCGGCAATGGAACGCGTAGCTGCAGAAGTATTGCCTCAGGGGTATCAGTACGAATGGACAGGCATGGCTTACCAAGAAGTACTAGCAGGTAACCAAGCGATCTTTGCTTTCGCACTGGCTCTGATCTTCATCTACCTGTTTATGGTGGCTCAATACGAGAGTTGGACAATTCCGATTGCGATTATCCTCGTGGTACCTGTCGCAACCTTAGGCTCCTTCTTGGCATTGAATCTAACGGGCACTCCGCTGAACCTTTATGCACAAATAGGTTTGGTTCTCTTGATAGCCTTGGCCGCGAAGAACGCAATCTTGATTGTGGAATTCGCAAAGGTAGAGCGTGAAGAGAAAGACGCACCGATTGAAGATGCGGCGGTGAAGGGCGGTACTTTACGTTTCCGTGCTGTGAACATGACGTCTTGGTCGTTCATCTTAGGTATCTTCCCGCTTATCTTTGCTGCGGGCGCAGGTCACGTGAGTCAGAACTCTTTGGGTATTTCACTGATCGGCGGCCTGTTATGTGTGTTACTGGCGGGTACGTTCCTAATCCCTGGCTTCTACGCATTCGTGCAACGTAAGCGTGAGAAAGCACACGGTGGTAATACCAAGCTGGTTCCGCTTGATGACGAATAGGGGATTGAGTGTCTTGTAAGATTCGTCTCTTACAAGACCAACCCTCGGAAAACTAATTCCTTGTAAAAACTAAGGTTTAGCATTGCGCTAAGCCTTTTTTTATTCCACTTATGAATAAAAACGCCTTTTATATAAACAAATGTTTGTCATGTGATAGAGCTAACACTCTAATTTGGGTTTTGTAATAAAATGATGTTTTATTGGTAAGTATATGTTTAATATGATTTTAACAAGGTTCAGCTAACGGTTGTATGCTCGAAAACATTTGCACAATAGTGTGAAGTGTTTCAAAATTACGAAGTTATATTGAAATTTTTTGTGCATTGAGGTTCTTATGAAAGTCATTGATTTATTTAAACACCGAGGCGATAGCATGTCTTCGCAACACTCAGAGTTTATGCAATGGATGTCTCCAGCTCTTAGAGATTACTGGGGCGACTTTCTTAATCGTACGCAAAATAGCCATTTCTTTGCGTGGGTTCGTGATCACCACAAACCTGCTGTCAATGAAGATGCACCAGAGATGCCGGTGGAACAGCCGATCGTACTTAAGCCAGAAGCACAACTTGTGTTTGATGAGCTTAATCAACAGATCGGTGAAGTCATCCATACTGGCGACTGGATCAATGTAAGTCAAGACCGTATTAACCAGTTCGGCCTTGTTACTGAAGATATGCAGTGGATTCACACTGAGCCTGAAAAAGCGGAAACAGACTCTCCGTTCAAAACAACCATCGCACATGGTTTTTTAACTTTATCTCTGCTTCCTCGATTGACTGACAGTGTTGACCCTGACAAGTCTCAATTCCCAACAGCGAAGATGGTCGTAAACATTGGTCTTAACCAAGTACGTTTCCCATACCCTGTTAAATCGGGCAGTAATGTTCGTGCTAAAAGTACGCTAACAAAAGTAACGCCAATTAAGAAAGGCCTAGAGATTGAACGCGAAATTCGCGTCGAAATCGAAGGTATTCGTCGTCCTGGCGCTGTGATCGTTTCAGTGATTCAACTTCACTTCTAAGTGGTTTGTAAAGAAGCGATTTATAAAGATTCAAAAAAAGAGAGAGCATAGTGCTCTCTCTTTTTGTTTACATTAGATAAAACTATCCCACTTATTTAATGCGAGTGTAGCCGTACTCTTCGATAAGTTCTTGCCCTTGCTTTGACTTCACGAACTTGATGAAGTCTTTGCTCTCGTCAGAAACTGAGTCTGTCTTGTGCAGCAACAAGAATGGGCGAGCCAATTCATAGCTGTGGTTAGCAATGTTCTTAGATGTTGGCTCTACGCCTTCAAATGTAATTGCTTTAATCGAACGGTCGATTGAACCAACAGAGATAAAACCAATCGCGTGTGGGTTATGGTTAACAATCGTTTTAACCATGCTGTTGCTGTTTACAACCAAGTTATTTGGGTTGATGTCAGACACTAGACGGTCATTAATGATCTTCGTTAAACCAAGCAAGCTTTCGAAGCTATAGCGTGAGCCAGAAGATGCTTCGCGAGTGACAACTGCGATAGGCTGATCTGCGCCACCCACAGCTTTCCAGTTCGTGATTTTGCCTTTGTAGATATCGAACAGCTGCTCACGTGTAACGTTGCTTACAGCGTTTGAGCGGTTAGTTACTACAGCTAGGCCGTCAAAGGCAATTGGAAATACCTTCAACTTCTCGTCTTGTTCGCGGTCGGTTAAATAACGCGAGCTCATACCGATGTCAGAGACACCTTTATTAACCATGGTAATACCTGCTGTAGAACCAATGCCCTGAACCGCAATATAGTTATCAGGGTGAGTCTTGTTGTACTCCTCAGCTAATACATCCATCACTCGTGATACTGAAGTGGAGCCCGAAATAGTGGTTTCTTGTGCTAAAGCAGCATGAGAAGACAGGGCTAAGGATAAAAGAGAGGCAAGCGCGACTCGTAACATAAACAACTCCTAGTTAATAACATTTGTCGCATATGATAGGTCGGTTATATGACACTTTTGTGAAATTCCATACTCTCGATGTATAGCTGTTCGCTTGATGAGTCGTAGCTTTCTGGGTTTCCGAAAGCAAGATTCGTTTCTGGGAGCAGGGCAGGTATTTTGATTACGCTTGTTCGCTAAAATGTTTGTTGAGTCCTAAGCTAAGTAGAGGAATTCACTACTTAGAAGTTTCTATGAAGTTACAAGGGGTGTTATGTCCGTCATTCATATCGAGCTGAATCGTCTTTTAATTGGGGCCGAGAGGCTCTGTACATCTCGAAATCGAAGTTTACCTGTCGAGCTAGGCAAATCCCTATATGAAGAGTGTGAGGGTGGTGTGCTGTTTTCTCAGGCGCATTATCTACTCGACTCATCTCACAGTGATTATACAAACGAGATCGTCTGCGTGACTTTTGATGAGTCGCTGTCTTGTTGGTTAGTGATGGTGCCGCTTGAAGGGGATGTCGAAACCGACTCTGTGAATTGGGGGCCGTATCCGTACCTTCCTAAATCGAAGGATCTTGATGCTATTTTGGCGGAAATAGAAAAAGACCCTAAATCGTACTTCTGGTCATAGTCACTCTGTTTTCACGTTTGCTGGTGGCCTGCTCGCAAAGCTGAATCAATGAGTATCAAAACTCAACCACTGAATCCCAAAGCCAAATCATCTCATCCCACACCCAAGTGGCTTAATATTGAAGCCACTTGGTTTACACCAGTTCCCAACTAAGACGTCCACATCAATCTATCGCTTTGTTTCTTTAAACTTGCGGCTTTACGCTCTGCAGTTGTGCTTGTGCCACTAGCGATCGGAAGTCTTTTGGTGTTTTTCCGTGATACGTTTTAAAGGCCGTGCTGAAGTGAGCGGCACTTTTAAAGCCTGACTCATACGCGATTTGAGTGATCGACTTATCCGATGTTCTTAGCTGAGTGGCTGCATGAGCAATACGTTTTATCTTTAATAAGTTTGAGAACGACAGATCTTCAGCCGATAAGCGACGTTTAAGTGTAGCCGGTGACATTCCCATGTAACTGGCGAGCGTATCCAAAGAGATATTGTTTTCAATGTTTTGCTCGATGTAATGAATGACTCTTTGGGTCACGGTTAACCTTGAAGCTCGAGCAATAATAGCCAATAGAGCTGGGTACTGTTCCACCATCAAAGACAGCAAACTTAAGCCTAATTGAGTGAGTGCGTAGTCATTCTGAGAAGAAGAGTTGGCCAGTGACATGATGAGATCTTTCAACTGACAGAGCTCAGTATCCGTTTGATTGAACTTAATGTACTTGTCTGGGATTCGAGCGGACTCTAAATCGCTGAACTGATTAATGAACTTTTGAAAGATAGCCAAATCAAAATCTAAGCAGGTTGCGCTGAATTCGCCATTTTCAGTGTTAACCGTGATGTCTTTAATCTGACCAGAATTGTAAAGGGTGAAATCTCCCGCTTGCAACGAGGCTTGAGTACCATTGGGCAACACAAAAGAAATGCTGCCTTTCGACACTATAAAGATACCGTTTTTAGAGGCAGGATAACGTTCTCGTCTCCTGGGAATGAAGTTTCTGAACTGAGTAACTGTGATTGATGACATAGTGAGCTTCTTTGACGTTGTAAATTGATTGCTTATTGATTGTTTTTTTTAAGTATTGTTTAAGCATGAGACATTTACAAAAAAGGCGCTAATAATTAGCGCCTTTAGAAGTGAACCTTTGAAGCTTTTGACCTTGATAGCTTTGACCTTGAAAGCTGTAGCTGTTAAAGCCTTTAAGCTTCGGTTTCGTTTGTCGTTTCAGGCTCGCTAGGCAAGTCCGCAAATACTTGAGTAGGTTTTGCTACTAAGTTACGGTTTTCCTGATTAACTTCAGAGAGAACTACTTCTAAAACGTCTCCCAGTTTGTATACCATTTCTTTATCGATAGATACAGTACCCATATCACCGTTGCACTCTATTCTTTCTTTATTATTAAGAATGAGAGATCCAGGGATAAATGCAGCAGCACCATTTTCAAGTAAACGTACACGCATACCTGCACGGTTAATATCGAAAATCTCAGCTTGGAAACGAGTTTCTTCTGCTGGAGCATTGGCTAGAGTGCGAGCATACAACCAATCGCCAACATTACGCTCAGCCATGCCGTGGTGACGGCGGTGCAGGGCAAGTTCATCACCGATAGTTTCATCTGGTGTTTGAATTGGCGCTTTACCTAAGATGTGTGCTTTAAGCATACGGTGGTTAATCATGTCGCCATATTTACGAATTGGAGAAGTCCAAGTTGCGTAAATATCTAATCCCATCGCGTAGTGCGGTGCAGGCTCATTGCTGATCTCGCTATACGCTTGGAATTTACGAATACGGTTGTCGTAGTAGCTGTTATCTAAAGAACCTAACCAACGACGTAGAGTAGCAAAACCTTCTAGAGAAATGATTTGCTCTTCAGTGAACGGCGTTTCCGCTTGCGGGTTTACCAGTTCAAGAACGTCGGAGATTTTCTCAGCCTTGAAACCAGAATGGCAGTTAAACACACCTTGGTTGAAGCTCTCTTTTAGTACTCGGCCCGCACAGATGTTCGCGCTGATCATTGATTCTTCAACCAGCTTGTTTGCGCTACGACGCATGTCAGCGTGGATAGCGACAACATCGTTATCTTCGCTCAGTTCAAAGCGGTAGTCAGGGCGATCTGGGAACACAACAGCGTTTGCTGAGCGCCATGCTGAACGTGCTTGAGCAAATTGGTGAAGATCAGAAACAATTGCAGCAATCTCTTCTGATGGTTGCCATTTCTCTGATGCACCTGTTTCTAGCCAGTCTGATACGTTGTCGTAAGCAAGACGAGCATGAGATTTGATGTTTGCAGCGAAGAAGTTAATGTCATCACCGATAACGCCATCTTTAGATACCGTTACTGTGCAGCAAAGTGCAGGACGAACTTCGTTCTCGATCAGTGAACATAGGTTGTCAGCAAGATCACGAGGCAACATTGGGATGTTGCGACCAGGAAGGTAGATAGTGAAACCGCGCTCGCGTGCCACTTTATCCATCGCATCATCTGGAGAGATGTAAGCCGTTGGATCAGCAATTGCGATAGTCAGTTCAAAATCACCGTTCTCTTTCTTCTTCGCGTAAAGCGCGTCATCCATATCTTTTGTGCTTTCGCCATCGATAGTCACAAAAGGGACGTGCGTCATGTCTACACGTTCAAGATCGGCGTCATCGTTGATTAGCCAGTTGTCGATGCCTTCAGGCTCACTGTTTGGTAGATCGTTTTGTGCCAGCGTTACCCACCAAGGTGCAATCTTGTCGTCAGCGTCTGTGATTTTCTCAGAGATCTGAGCCAAGAATCCGTTGTCACCTTTTAATGGGTGTTGAACGATATGAGCAACAACCCAGTCACCTTCTTTAAGCGTTTCAGGGTTTAGACCCTTCATTGCTTTCGCTTTAAGTTGCAGTTTTTTGAGCTGCGGGTGATCAGGAACAACGTTCAATCGGCCTTTGAAAAGCTTAACTCGTGCAATAAAGCGAGTAAGACCTTGTTCAACCAATTCCTCAGGCTCTGCTACTTCGCGCTCTTTCTCTGTGCGAATGATGGCAATCACCTTGTCACCGTGCACACATTTCTTCATGTACGGAGGCGGGATAAAGAAGCTTGTTTTGCTATCAACTTCGAGAAAACCAAAACCTTTTTCAGTGGCTTTGATGGTACCTTCCTTTTTAGGGAGGGTTTCTTGGATTTGCTGCTTGAGCTGAGCGAGTAGAGGATTATCTTGAAACATTTTGACTTTTATCTATCGAGGACAATTGAGCACACTATAATCATTGCGAGGCTTGATTACTACTTAAAGGCGAAGTGAGCGTTAATTAATTGCCCTCTTATTTAACTAGGTCAATTTGCTAGGAGATGGGTGCTGTGACGAGATATTCATCAAGTTTTGACGATATGATAACCAGTATTGATGTAAAAGCGAAAAATATGTGATGTATTTCAATTTTTTCTGGATTTTTTTATGCATTTAGGGAATAATCCGCCTCCCTTAGACGTCCCTAATGGCTTGAAGTGTTTTATTACTGCTTCGTAACTCTGAATGGAATCAGTATCTGATTGGATCAGTATTGGAATTGATAGAGCTCCCGGGACCTTTTGTTTACTTATATATAGTGGGATCCCAATGTCCGAATCTGTAATTCAATTTAATGAATTAGCCCTAAACGATAACATTCTTTCAGCTCTTGATAGCATGGGTTTCGTTTCTCCGACTCCAATCCAAGCAGCAGCTATTCCTCTTCTTCTTGAAGGCCGTGACGCACTAGGTAAAGCACAGACTGGTACTGGTAAAACAGCAGCATTCTCTCTGCCTTTACTTAACAAAATCAACCTGAACCAACACAAACCACAAGCAATCATCATGGCTCCTACTCGTGAGCTAGCGATTCAAGTTGCTGCGGAAATCAAAAACCTTGGCCGTGATATCAAAGGTCTTAAAGTTATTGAAATCTACGGTGGTGCTTCAATTGTTGACCAAATGCGTGCTCTAAGCCGCGGTGCTCACATTGTTGTTGGTACTCCAGGTCGTGTTAAAGACTTACTAACTCGTGACCGTCTACACCTAGATGAAGCACACACATTTGTTCTTGATGAAGCAGATGAAATGCTGAAAATGGGCTTCGTAGATGACGTTACTTGGATCCTAGAGCAAGCTCCAGAATCTGCACAACGTGTACTTTTCTCTGCAACTATGCCTCCAATGGTTAAGACTATTGTTGACCGTTACCTACGTAACCCGGCTAAAGTTGACGTTGCTGGTACTAACCACACAGTTGATAAAGTAGCGCAGAACTTCTGGGTTGTTAAAGGCGTAGAAAAAGACGAAGCAATGTCTCGTCTTCTAGAAACCGAAGAAACTGACGCGTCAATCGTATTCGTACGTACTCGTCAAGACACTGAGCGTCTAGCTGATTGGCTATCTGCACGTGGCTTCAAAGCTGCTGCACTGCACGGTGATATTCCTCAGTCTCTACGTGAGCGTACTGTTGATCACATCAAACAAGGTGTTATCGACATCCTAGTTGCAACTGACGTTGTAGCTCGTGGTCTTGATGTTCCACGTATCACTCACGTATTCAACTACGACATCCCATTCGATGTTGAATCTTACATCCACCGTATTGGTCGTACTGGCCGTGCTGGACGTAAAGGTAAAGCGATCCTACTAGTTCGCACTAACCAAATTCGCATGCTTCGCACAATCGAGCGTGTAACTAAGTCTCAAATGGAAGAAATCCAACTTCCTCTACGTGACCAAGTTGCTGCTGCACGTGTTGCTAAGCTTGGCGCTGAACTTGAAACTGAGAAAGAAAGCAAAGCACTAGAAAACTTTGCAGGTCTTATCTCTACTCTTCAAGAGTCTCTAGAAGTTGATGCTGCTACTCTAGCTGCAATGCTTCTTAAGCGTCAGCAAGGTAAGAGCCCACTATTCTACGTTGGCGAAGACCCAATGATCGCTGCTATTGAGCGTGATAAGAACCGTCGCAAAGAGCGTCGTGAAGATCGTGACAACGGCCGTGACGGTGGTGGTCGCAACTTCAATACTCAAGATTGGGATACTTACCAACTACAAGTTGGCCGTGAGCAAGGCGTTCAGGTTAAAGACATCGTTGGCGCACTAGCAAACGAACTTGGCCTAACTAAAGGTTCTATCGGTGCTATCAAGCTAGACCAAGGTTCTACTTACGTTCAACTGCCAAAAGCAATGAACTCTGAAACTGCTGGTAAGCTAAGCAAACTTCGCATTCGTCAAAAAGAAGCTGGCGCTGTAGTTGTTGATTTCAATGACTTCCGTGAGCCTCGTCGTGGCGGCGGCGGTCGTGATGGCAACCGTGGTGGCAACCGTGGCGGTCGTGATGGTGGCGGCTACCGTGGTAACCGTGAAGGCGGCAACCGCGAAGGTGGTAACCGTGAAGGCGGTCGTGGTGGATACCGTGGCAACCGTGATGGTGCTCGCGATGGTAACTCTGCTGGCGGACGTGATGGCGAACGTCGTTTCGACCGTAACCGTGGTGGCGATCACCGTGGTAACTTCCGTGGCGAACGTGGCCATGGTAACGGCAATGGCGGTGGTAACCGTGGTCGTCGTCCAGAGCGCAACGAAGGTTAATCAACCTGTCGCTTAGACGCTTTAGGTCTAGACACTGAATTTAAAAGCCGAGCGTAATGCTCGGCTTTTTTGTGCCTGCTATTTGAACTTAAGCTTTGGTTGGCTCGATATTCGTAGCTAACTTACTTTAATCAAGCTTCGTTCCTGAAACTATGCTTCGTCCATGAAACTAAGCATCGCGCCTAGAACGAATGTTAGTGCCAAAACTTAGCTGTATCGCGTTCTAAGCCTATACCAAAAGAACGTGCTACAAGATGCTGAAACAAAGAGTGAAGGCTATCTAAGCGTCGTTACAGTGCATCTATTCGTAGAGTTGTGCTCGAAGGCAATCAAAATAAGATCAGATCACTATTCTCAACTTCAGTGAGCTTTTTGATGCAAACACTGAGCAATTGAGAAATCGAGCAAAAAGTTATCGGTAATGATAAGCAGACGAAAGGAAAGGGTGGTTGTTTTTCAAGCGGATCACCTGCATTTGTTCGAGTCGCTTTAATTAACTGAATCAAGTTAAAAATAACGTGAGCACTCGTTTGCGTCACCTGTTCATTAATTTTCTTATTCAACTATTTTTTAATTCCGCTCTCGAAATAAATAATTTAATGACCAAGATCAACTTAATTGTGTTCATTTAGTGATTTTTTCAAAACAAAAGTTGAAAGATTCAAAAATTATTGAATAATGGACTTAACTAAAATTGAAGTAAACACTTCATCCAATTCGTACTGAAACAGGATCCATATCCAATGTCTAATTCGTTTGTTCTGGTTATTAACTCGGGTAGTTCATCCCTAAAATTTGCTGTAATCGATTCTGTTTCTGGTGAAGCAGTATTAAGTGGCCTAGGGGAGTGTTTTGGTCTTGAAGATGCTCGTATGAGCTGGAAATTCCAAGGCGAGAAAACTGAAATTGCCATTCAAGGTGAAGATAACCACCACAAAATTGCCATTGGCAAATTGGTTGGCCTGATGGAAGACCTAGGCTTCACGGCTGATATCGTGGCTATCGGTCACCGTATCGTTCACGGCGGTGAGAAGTTCACTCAAACGGTTCGCATTACTGAAGAAGTAACGAACGAAATTGAAAGCCTATCTGACCTAGCTCCACTTCATAACCCAGCAGGTGCTATCGGTATCCGTGCTGCAATTGAAGCTTTCCCTTCTCTACCTCAGTTCGCTGTATTTGATACTGCTTTCCACCAAACAATGCCTCAACGTGCATTCACTGGTGCAATCGCAAAAGAGCTATACACAGACTTCGGCGTACGTCGCTACGGTTTCCACGGCACTAGCCACTACTTCGTTAGCCGTGAAGCTGCGAAGATGGTTAACAAGCCAATCGAAAAATCGAGCTTCATCTCTGTTCACCTAGGTAACGGCGCATCTGTATGTGCTATTAAAGATGGTAACAGTGTTGATACTTCTATGGGCTTCACACCACTTTCAGGCCTAATGATGGGCACACGTTGTGGTGACCTAGACCCAGGCATCATCGAATACCTACTTAAGAAAGGCTGGTCACAAGAGCAAGTATTTAACTCTCTAAACAAGGAGTCTGGCTTCCTTGGCGTGTCTGGTCTTACGAGCGATGCTCGTGGCATCTTAGAAGCAATGGAAGAGGGCCATGAAGGCGCTAAGCTTGCGTTTGAGGTGTTTACTTACCGCGTATCAAAATACATTGCTTCTTACCTTGCAACGCTAGATTCTTTAGACGGCATCATCTTCACTGGTGGTATCGGTGAGAACTCTCTACCAATTCGTCGTGAAATCCTAAACAACCTTAAGATTCTAGGTTTCGTTGAAGATGTAGCAGGTAACGAATCTGCTCGCTTTGGTGCTGAAGGCATCATCGGTAAGTCTGAAATGCTAAACGCATTAGCAATGGTTATCCCAACCAACGAAGAATTCGTGATTGCTCAACAGTCGGTAGAACTTCTGTAATCTGAACTGAAGTCTAAGCAAGAAAAAGACAATCAAAAGCGAGCCCAAGTGGCTCGCTTTTTGTGTCTAGTAAAGATGCGTCTGAATGTTTTAACAGGGGGATAGCCTACAAGGCGATCGTGAAACAGTTTTAGAACAGAGCTTAAATTGCGACTCATCGGGTGATCTGGAAGCGCTAAGGTTATTTAGTCCCTGAGCGGTAGTTTGGATCTGTCCAGCATCGAGGTAACTCTTCCCCTGACATAAACATCAGTTCGGACTTTTTAAACATCTCAGGGTCTTGCTGTTCTTCGCCTGCTTGAAACCGACCTTCGATACTGTCTTGAAATAAGTTGGTTAATTTGGTCATTTCAGTTACATCAACGAGGTCACCGGTTTTTTCTCTTTTAGAAACATTTTTTTGCCCTCAATCTAATCGGTCACCCCTAATTATAATTGCTATTTGGAAAATGAGAGTCTTTTCAATTCCGGCACTTCTTGACTAAGCAGACCCCAGAGCTACGCTTATGATCATCGACAACCCAATCGATGAACAAACTTATCCTCAACAAATAAATGGAGTCGCGATGTCATCTGCCCATATTGCAAACAATCTCAGTGAACTGATTGGCGATACCGATCTTGTTAGAATCAACAGTCTTTCAGAGATATCAGGTTGTGAGATTCTTATTAAGTGCGAACACCAGAACCCGGGTGGTTCGATTAAAGATAGAGCGGCACTTCAGTTGGTTATGGATGCAATAGAAGCCGGTAAGCTTAAGCCGGGAATGACAATCGTTGAAGGTACTGCTGGTAATACGGGAATAGGACTTGCTCTGGTCGCTAAATCCCTTGGTTACAAAATGTTGGTGGTGATGCCAAAAGGGCAGGCACAAGAGAAAGAGCGCATGATCTCGCTTTATAATGCTGAACTGTTATTGGTCGACCCTTGTCCTTTTGCAAACCCTGAACATTTTTACCACACGGCTAAGCGGATTGGTGTCGAAAATGAGAGTTATTGGTGGGCAGATCAGTTTGAAAATCTCAGTAATTATCGAGCGCACTATTTAAATACTGGACCTGAGATCTGGCAGCAAACACAGGGGAATATTGATGCTCTAGTTTCAGTGGTGGGGACGGGTGGAACCATTGCCGGAAACTCACACTATCTATCTGAGCAGCAACCCAATCTCGAAACTTGGTTAGTTGACCCAAATGGGTCCGGCATTTATTCGTTTCTACGTAATGGACACTATCAATCAACGGGAAGTTCGTTCACGGAAGGCATAGGGATCATGCGAACGGTTGAAAATTTCAGGCAGGCAAAAATCAATCGTGCAATCACGCTTCCCGATCAGGATTTGGTGACGATATCCCGCCTTGTTGCGGAACATGACGGTATTCTTCTAGGAAGCAGTTCGTCGTTAAACGTAGCAGGCGCGCTATACGCTGCGGCTAGAATGGGGAAAGGGAAAACCATCGTTACATTCAGCTGTGACCTTGCTGAGCGCTCGTATTCGAAGCTGCACAACGAAGCGTTTCTGAAAGAAAAAGAGATACAGCTTAATAAAGAAAACCTTTCTCAACTATGGGCGCGTTATCAAGCAGAAGATGGCAGCATGGTCGTCAACGTATAGTCGTTCTAAGTGAATACTGGCCAGTGGTCTGCCAGCTCTTTCGTTAGCGCTGAATATCCGTTAGCGTTAAGCATCCGGTTAGAGCTAAACATCTGTTAGCGCCAGAACCGGCACTATTGCTTGTTATTAGAGTAGTGAATCACATTATGAAATACGGCGTTTCCTTCACCGATATTTTTGTAGGCATGGGTCTGGTTAGCATTAAAGCGAACAGCTTGTCCTGCGCGTAACGTATGCCACTCATCATCAAACATCACGGCCATCTCTCCTGAAATGCATAAGATGTGCTCAGTGACGCCTGCGTTATGTGGGGCGGATTCATGCTGGTAATCGGGTGCTAGGGTGAGTTCGAATATTTCAAATCCTAGTGCTTCCTCAAAAGGAAACAACAAACTGACGAAAAAGCCAATGTTGTATTCCTCATGTCTTAGTTCGTTTGCGTCTCTGAATAAACTCGTCAGTTCACTGTTTGGGCTAGCAGTGATAAAGCTTGAAAGTGACACCTCGAACCCAGAAGCTATTTGCCAGAGCTTAGCGACTGTCGGGCTGGATTCTCCACGTTCAATTTGTCCTAGCATTGCTTTGCTTACGCCAGTTTCTTTCGCTGTTTTGTCTAAGCTCCAGCCTTTTTGTTGGCGAAGGCGTTTCAAATTAACACCAACTTTAATTTCTGTTTGCATATTTTCTCTAAAAGTTTTTACAAATAAGTTGTGCGTTATAGCGCACAGTGCTAGGTTTGGTCTATGGACGTTATAACGCACGCAAGAAGAGATTAACATGACTAAGCTAAAATTTTCTCACGTCAGTACCGGCTTTATCGCTGTTTTCATTGGTTATGCGAGCGCTGCGGCGATTATTTTCCAAGCGGCAATGAGTGCTGGAGCAACCGAAGAACAAGTGGCGTCATGGTTTTGGGCGTTGGGAATTGGCATGGGCGTAACCACAATACTGCTCTCGTTTCATTACAAGAAGCCTGTGGTTACAGCGTGGTCGACGCCTGGAGCGGCGTTGTTAATCACATCGCTTGAAGGGCTGACAATGAATCAGGCTGTAGCCGTGTTTTTGTTCAGTTCGATGTTGATCACGTTAGTTGGATTAGCGGGGATATTTGAGAAAGTCCTAAAACAGATCCCAACATCGATTGCCTCTGCGATGCTCGCGGGGATTCTATTGCAATTCGGTTTGGGTTTGTTCACGTCGCTAATGGAAGAGGCACAAGTCGTAGCGGTCATGCTCGCTGTATTTATTCTGGCGAAAGCGCGGTTAGGAAATTTACTGATCCCAAGCATTTTCATCATCGCACTGGTCATGTGTGTGGGTTTTGGCAAACTCGATGTTAGTCAGGTAACTATGGGATTAACGACCCCGGTGTTCATTACGCCCGATTTTGAGTTCTTTTCGTTGTTCAGTGTCGGTATCCCATTGTTTATAGTGACGATGGCTTCACAGAACTTACCGGGATTTGCGGTTCTAAAAGCGAACGGATACCAAGTCGATTCATCGAAGATCATTACTACCACTGGGGTGACAGGTTTGATCTTCGCACCATTTGGCGGTTTTGCGTATAACCTTGCAGCGATTACGGGCGCTATTTGTATGGGCCCGAATGCGGATAGTAATCCAAAGACACGTTACATGGCGGGGATCTGTATGGGCGGGTTTTACTTGTTAGCTGGCGTGATGGGTATGTCATTTGTGTCGCTGTTTAGCGCTGTGCCCTCCGAGATTGTCATTGCGGTTGCTGGCTTAGCGGTGATGCCGACCTTGATGAATTGTTTAGCTGTTTCGATGGCAGACAACCACTATCGAGAGCCTGCACTGCTTACTTTCTTATTCACTGCTTCTGGCACCAATCTACTGGGGATCGGCAGTGCATTTTGGGGGTTGTGCATCGGGTTGTTTTGTTGCTGGTTGCACAATTACAAAGCTAAGTCACGTGGAGCAAACAAGGCTTCGCAAACTTCGTCGTAATCAAACGACCCAAGATTAGGATCAGGTTCGCTGTGAATTAGAAACATCAGCAAGCTGTTTGAGTAGTAAGCCCAGTCATACTCGTGACTGGGCTTGCTTACAAAGGAATAAAGCTACTTAACTTCGTATCTCAGTAGCACTTCATTATCGAGAACGACATTTGTCGACCAGATAAAGCTTGCGCCAGCACCACTGAATTTTTCGATAAAGTTCATGTACGCTTTTTTATTGTTCACGCCAATATCGTCTTCTGAATATACCGATGCTTGAGGCCAAGATGTTGAATCGAACTCTTGGTTCATCCAGTTGGTTGGTGTTTCCCAATGAGCGGCGTAGGCATCTTGACCTTGGTCAGTTCCTTCCGTGGTGCAGCTTTCAGAAAGACGCTTCCCGTCCACTTCACTCAAACAAGTCAGGTCATAAATCGGTGAGGTATAAAAGGTTTGTGCTTGCCATTCTGGTCCTGTCACGGTTCCGTCACTAAAGCTCGCGATAAAGCCACCATCACCAGCGTGGTATGCCTTTCCGCGGTTATCTTCGCTGCCAAGACCTAGGTTTTCTTCCCAATCAATCACTTTCACGGCAATCGTGTAAGGCTTCTTCACCTTAAATTTTACGATGTTTGAGTTAAACGGTGTGAAAGGAACGGTATCTACCGCGATTAACTTGCCGTTGATATAAAGTTCGAAATAGTTATCGGCAAAAATATAACCTGTTATTTCCTCACCGTCTTGATCCACTATCGCTACAGGTACAGAGCTTTGATCGACTTCGGCTAGGCTACTTGGCGTGGTGTTTGAGCACTCTTCATAAAGATCAAAGGCTTTTGGCCCTGTCGCAAAGTTGTTCTTGGCTGGAACCGTCCAAACCTTTCCTTCGGAGTCCGTAATTTCCCCGACGCCCGCCACTCGGCTACGTCCGTTTGCACACTCAAAGAGATTCGATTCAACGGTGGTCGCCACACCCTGAGTAATACTCGCTGAGCCTTGGTAATCACTGATGTTGCTGACCGAAGGCGTATCTGATGATGGTGAGCAGCCTGTAGCGAGCAAAGCAACCGATGAAAGGGCAAGGGCTTGATATTTTGTGATGAGCATTGATTGGGTATCCGAGAAGGGCTGATTTAAATAAGCGTGGTTCAAAATAAGCGAAGTGCAAGTAAATTAATTGAAAACAAAGCTATTTCAAACAAATCCGAGCTAAGTAGCTAAGTAGTTAAGTAAGCCGTGAACTCATAGCTGATAGCTGGAACGACGAAACTAAGCAAGAGCCAAAGCAATTGTGAGGTACCACGCTTATTATTTGATGAGGCATATATTACCCGTACAAATGTAAACAAGCGTAAAGCTGAGTAAGCATGCGCAAAACAGCGCTTTTATAGGATGATCACATCAGCTTGCGCGGAGCTTGAAAAAATACTTAGAACGAAGCGGTTTCAGGTTGTGATTGAGATAGTATTTTGCTACAAAACGCGCATAATCTCGCTATACAACATTTAAAGAAGAATTTACCTATGACTACCTTTCAATACTACTTTCACCAACTGCCTTGCTTCGACTGTAAAAAAACGACAGTAAGTACTGATCTTGGTTGGTTAACGCCTGCGATGAAAGACGATGCTATCGCACAAGTGACAGCAACACTTGCACAAGGCGAGGTCACTCCTGATCTTTCAGCGGACGTGGTTTGTACGAAAGATGAAGCGCGTGAGTATTTACTACTGAACTTCTTCGGTTATTCAGAAGAAGAGCTAGCAAGCGGAATCGAAGCGGATGATGAAAAAGAAGTGGTAGACGAAATCGCAGAGCTAGTAGAAGAAGGTAAAGACACCATCACCTTCGAACATGAGATTGCTCTTCAGTGCTGTGCAGACTGCGATGTTGAAGACGAGTCAAACTAAGCTCTTGTATTAAGAGTATTAAACTAAGTACTCTTATTAAGGTTCATCATGAAGCTATGATGTTCTAATGATGAAAGGCGTTAGCGAATTGAGTTCGCTAACGCCTTTTTTGTCTCTCTGTTTCTTATCTTTAAGCGGCATTCAATCTTAAGATGTTGTGCTTTCTATGATGCCTTGTTT
Source organism: Vibrio sp. 10N.261.52.C2 (assembly GCF_041471425.1). NCBI lineage: Bacteria > Pseudomonadati > Pseudomonadota > Gammaproteobacteria > Vibrionales > Vibrionaceae > Vibrio > Vibrio sp. 10N.261.52.C2. The sequence goes on from NZ_JBFROH010000058.1 coordinate 26,438, forward strand.
GCTCAGTTGCGAAAGGATCTCAGCGGTCTTCTCTCTGAATAAATCTCTCAGTAGACGCACAGTCGGGGTGATGGATTGACGACTTGGACACACTAACCACAGCTCGGTAGGGGTCGGCTTAAACTCAGGCATAACTTTAACCACTTCGCCTGAAAGCAGATGAGGTGACATGTCTAAACAAGATTTTATTGCCACTCCTTTACCCGCGATACACCAACGTCTTACAAGGTCTGCGTCGTTCGAAGCGCGATTTCCTTTTAGTTTCACTTTATGATCTTGAGTACCATCGTTAAACACCCACTCGTCTTGCAACATGTCATGGAGTTGGTAAAGCAAACCATTGTGCTGCGCTAAGTCACTCGGGTGTTTTGGTGTTCCCATTTCAGCCAAGTAGTCAGGAGCCGCACACAATATCCTCGGCACATCGCATATCTTAAAACCATACATATTGGCATCGGTCGGGGAGCCGTAACGCAGCGCCATATCGACGGAATCTCGGTAGAAGTCGATATTGCTATCGCTGATGCTAGTACGAAGCGTCGCCTTTGGGTATTCAAGCAAGAACTCATCTAACCAAGGTGTGATTAGGTTGCGTCCTAGATCCGATGAAAGCGCAATTCGAATTTCACCATCAAGAATCCCGAGCTCTTCGCGCATGTTGAGCTTCGCTTGCTCCAACATCTTTAAGGCTTGTTCGCATTCCGGTAAATAACGCTCGCCAGCTGAAGAGAGCCTTAGGTGGCGCGTGGTTCTTACAAATAACTCCGCACCTAGTGCCGCTTCAACACGTTTTACCGCTGCACTTGCTGTGGCAGTGCGCATATCAAGGTTGGTGGCTGCAGCGGTGATACTGCGAAACTCCGCCACTTTCAAAATGACCTGTAAATCTTCAAGAAGCATGTTATCTACCTGTATTGAATTATGTTCTAAACATGGCGTTGGGATATTTCCCCATCACAATCTGCAAATGGGTTATCTCTACTTATCGCTTCTAAGTTAGCTTCAAATACTTAATTGTCAAAACTAATTTGATAATAATTCAAATATGAGGCTGTTTTTCATTAGTAATTTTCTCACTATCATTTCCCCATATCGACAACGTAGCGCAGTACACATCGTATGGACGAAGCCTACGATCTAGGGGGATAAGATGACTAAGAAAATCACAATGGGTGTAACGGATTTGTCGTTCCACCGTACGACCGCATCATTGGTTGCCAATGTATTGAAATCCATGGGTTTTGAGGTAGAGCGTATTTTCTCTCCACATCAGGAGAACTTTGAAAAGCTGAAAGCAGGCCAAGTGGATATGCTTTCTTCTGCGTGGTTGCCATCAAGTCACGGTATCTACAAAGCGGGCGTTGAAGAAGTTGAGCCACTTATCGAGCTTGGGCTTCATTATGAACCTTATGCTTTGTGGGGCGTACCAGACTATGTGCCTGAAGAGGCGGTTTCTGAAGTCTCTGATTTATTAAAAGCTGAAGTGATCGAGAAAATGAACTCGACCATTCAAGGCATCAACCCCGGCGCTGGTATCACACGCTTCTCTATCCAGATGATGAAAGATTATGGCCTGAGCGATGCCGGCTACCAGTTCTTTCCTGGCAGTGAAGACGATTGTTTCAGTGCCTTTGAAAGTGCAGTCGCAAACAAAGAGTGGGTGGTAGTGCCACTGTGGAAACCTCAGTTTTTGCACTATCGTTACGATATTCGTGAGCTCAAAGAGCCAAAAGGCCTACTCGGAATAGTGGACAGAGCAGTGCTTCTTTTAAGAGACGACAAGAAGCATCTGTTCAGCGAACAACAGATTCAGAAGTTGGATTCCCTATGCTTCTCGAATGACATCATCGCAGAGCTGGATTACAAAGTTTGCCGTGAAGATAAGACACAAGATCAAGTGACACATGATTGGTTGATTGAGAAAGGCCTGATTTAACCTTTCAGCCGTGGTAGTGCAGTTAGATGTCTGCATTACCCAGATAGCGGTAACACCATTATCAAAAATTATTTGAGAATTATTCAAATATTAGGCGGTTTATCTAGAGTGAGAATTGACTAAGATTAACTCGTCTAATTCAAGGAGAAAGCACAATGTCACTACCATCAAAAATGAAAGCTATCGGATTTACTCAATCACTTGCGATTACAGAGCAAGACAGTTTATTTGAGTTTGAAACGAGTCTGCCAGAACTAAAAAATAATGACTTGCTGGTAAAAGTGAGCGCGACTTCTATCAACCCTGCTGACGCAAAAATTCGTATTCGTAATGCTAAAGACAAAACTCTTGAGCAGCCAAAAGTGCTGGGCTATGACGCCGTCGGTGAAGTTGTTGGCAAAGGTGCTGACGTTGAAGGCTTCAAAGTCGGTGACCGTGTGTACTATGCGGGTGACGTAACACGCATGGGTGCTAACGCAGAATACCAAGCTGTGGACTACCGTATTACCGCTAAAGCGCCGAAGAGCCTTTCTGATGAAGCTGCAGCCGTTATGCCACTAGCGACGCTTACGGCATGGGAAGCGTTGTTTGACCGCCTACGTGTTCGTCCTGAAGAGAAAAAGTCTATCCTGATCATTGGTGGAGCGGGCGGCGTTGGTTCAATTACGATTCAACTGGCTAAGCAACTGACCAACCTAAATGTTATCGCAACAGCTTCAAGACCTGAAACTGAGCAGTGGGTAAGAGATATGGGAGCGGACTATGTGGTGAACCACCGTAACCTTGTTGAGTCTGTCCGAGAGCAAGGCATTCAACATGTCGACTACATCTTCAATGTTGCTGATACAAAAGGGCACTGGGATGCGATGGTTGAGTTGATCGCACCGCAAGGCATGATCAGTTCGATTGTTGAATTTGATGGTGGTATTGACTTATCAGCGCTGCAAGGAAAATCAGCAGGCTTTGTTTGGGAGCTGATGTTCACGCGTTCATTGTTTAACACCGAAGATATCCAGAAGCAGCAAGACATCCTATTCCAAGCCGCGAATCTGATTGATTCGGGCCGTATTAAAACGACTCTAACCACGACCCTAAATGGCTTTAGTGTGGATACAATCAAAGATGCACACCAACGCATTGAGAGCAGTGCCTCGATTGGTAAAACTGCCATCAAATACTAATTGCTGATGTTTTAATCCGTCGTTGTTTTGAGTCGTTGACGGTTTAAATAGAAGAAGCCCCTGATATCTGATTGCTAGTCAAAAGGTTTCAGGGGCTTTTGTTTGTTTTCAGTTTAGTCAGCTTCTGGTGATGTGATAGGTTTCGATGTTCTGAAGTGAAGCTGTATTAGGTCTAGCTCAAAAGGCGAGGGCTGTTTGTCCGCAATCAAAAAAACTATTTGTTTGATGTCTCGTGCCTTAAGTTCCGGCGCATCGCTCAGTAGCCGACCTCTGAACACCGCTTGAAAATCATTGAAGTGGAACACCTTGTTAAGCCGCACTCCCTTTATCGTAACGAGATCGTGTTTGTATTGAACTCGATTACCATCTTTCGATGTTGTGAGCCTCAGTTGGTAGGTGCGACCATCACCAACGAAAACTAGCTCTGCGCTATCTATTTCATGGGCTGGTGATTCAATGGAGCGCTTTACAGAACTGAAACCACCATTGTTTTCTAACGATAGCTCGCCCCTAAATCGGCTCATATCATCAAGATAAATGAGCCCGCCCGTTGAGATGCCACCCATTACATCGTCGTTGGTCGCTGTCCAATTCTTGTGTTCGTTCGGTTGTATAAAATCAATCATACCTATGCCTGCTACAGATACTTGAGACCATAACAAGGAGAGGCTGAGTACTAGCCAAAAAGGGTGTCTTCGCTTAAGCAATGAAGCCGTTTCGTTCATGATTGTCTCCGTTAGCCGTTAGCCGCTAGCCGTTAGTCTGTTCGCGTTTTATGGAGAAGGTTCAGTGGCAAGCATACCCATACAATGCTCAATAAATTCAGAGTAATTTGAAGCGTTGTCGTACTCAATTTTTAGCGAACCGTGAAACATCAGCGTCACCGTGACGTCTTTATAGCTTAGCCAACAGGTGTAACCGTCGTAATCATGCCAAGCCGTCATTTCGCCAACTAGATATTTGTTGTCCCGTTGCTCACCGGAAGAGCGAATAAACTCAAATACTCTGAGAAATTCAATAATGGTGATTCTGTTGTCCATCTGTTACTCCCGCTGCGTCATCTTTGAGAATAGGCTGATCTTTGGTGATTAGATTGCCTACGTCTTTCTTTCATATCCTTACGGCTTACCTCTGTGCCCCGATCACTGAAAGGGTCTTACCTTCTCGATAAACCGCTGTTTTCTAATATTTCATCATCATTCCATACATCTGTTCAATCCAGAGCGAAGCGTGCGTAACAAACTCGAATAACAACGTTAACCCTCAAGATAAAGACGAGCTTAATTTGCGTTTATGGTGGTTAATTAAAATTAGAGTCGATAGGATAAATAGCATCGGAGCCTTGTTATTGGCTGAAATGGAATCTACAGAAAGTGCGTGTCAACATGATAGAAAAACTGAAAAAGGAATGGTTTCTTGTAGGGATGGTGGTGGCTATGGTCGTTGCTGTTTTTACGCCGGATTGGGGCAAATCGGGTGGGGTACTTCATCTCGATACGGTGACTGTTCTCGGCATCGCTTTGGTGTTTTTCTTACACGGTTTGGGTTTGTCTCCCAAAGCCATTCTTGAGGGGCTTTCGAATTGGAAGCTGCATGTTTTTGTACAAAGCGCGACATTCTTAGTTTACCCACTGCTTTGGGTGATATTCGGGCAAGGCTTTGTCGCTTATATGCCAGCAGCTCTGGCCTTTGGTTTCTGTTACCTCTTCGTATTACCGAGTACGATTTCGTCTTCGGTCGCGATGACGGTGATTGGAAAAGGAAACCTACCGGGTGCGATATTCAATGCATCACTTTCTAGTATTTTAGGCGTGTTCATTACGCCTCTACTGATCCAGCTCTTTATGGGGTTGGAAGGTGCAGAGCTAAACCTGATGGAATCGGTGATCTCTATATCTAAAATGCTGCTATTGCCAATGATTGTCGGCCAGTTGATGCGCCCGTTACTGTTTGAATGGACTCAGAAACACAAGTCAGTGGTCAATAAGTTAGATAAATACGTGATACTCCTGATCGTCTACAGTGCTTTCTGTGACTCTATTGAACACGGTATTTGGAGCGACTTTTCACCAATGCTGTTGTTGCTGTCAGCGGTGATTTGTTTAGTGGTATTGATGGTGATGGTACACGGCATTCAATGGAGTGCCCGAAAGGTTGGATTCAATCATCAAGATGAAGTCGCGGCAGTATTCTGTGGTACTAAGAAGACCTTAGCGGCAGGTATTCCTATGGCTAAGGTGATCTTTGCTCACAACCCTAATCTAGGGATGATATTACTACCAATCATGCTTTATCACCCGATTCAGATCTTTTACTGTGCAGTGCTAGCCAACCGTTACGCCAAGGTTGATACACAATCTAGTTAAACTTGTTTGTTGTTACAAGTACAACAGAAAAACGCCTTTCACTTCGCTGTGAAAGGCGTTTGTATTTGAATCTACTTCACTTTAATTAGAGTGCTTGAATCTGTATGAGCAAATGCGTTGTCGTAGATCTCTAAGCCTGTTGTTTGAGAGTACGTCAGCGTATCGTCTGAAATGCTAATGTTCATCGTGAAGCCCGTGGTGGTTGCGTTGTCCGTCATGTATTCGGACTCAGCGATGCCACGCTTAGACGCAACTAACGTCATTGTATCGCCAGCAGGGCCTTCTGCGGTGACACATGTGGTGCGTGGTACGCAGTAAGAGTTGTAGACGACCTGATTTTTTTGGTCGTAGATGAAGTAGCCACGTTGATCGTGGAACTTAGAGTCGTCGGCCTTTCTGAATACTTCTTGTTTGTAGTACAGAGCAACCAGATATTGATCGCTGGCATTGGTTGCATCTGCCGCAACCTCAAACGTCATTACTTCATAGAATGGTGTAACCGCGGGACCACCTGCACCCACTTCTGTGCCTTCTTGGCCTGGAGAAATATCAACGCCGCCAGTTTCGACTGATTTCCATGTGCCGACTAACTTTGCGAGTGGACCAAAATCCATACCATTGATTGTGTTGTGGTCGGCTACTGCTGGAGCCGAGATTACCGCTGCGATACCAAGTGCTAATAATTTTTTCACTTTAACTTCCTTTTTTGTAATTATCTGACCACATTAAAAGTAAGGTTATTGTGAAGCCAATTTATTAACCCAGATCAGTGTTCTTGGTTAATATGAAAGCGATTTGTAACTTGATGTATCAGTCAATAAGAGAATATTAATGCGGCTAAATATTGAACGAATAGCTGTGATTTGTTCATCGAGGTTTAATTCAAAATTGCATTAGTCTGAGCCTTATTAATTTTGCTATTACACATTTCAAATTCTCATGTATGATGTGCGCCCATAATTGTATGACAAATGTGTAATCTTACTTCTGTATGAATAAAGCTGTTAACCACGCCATTTTGCTTTTGGTGCTCGCAAACCTACTTGCGTCTTTTTCAGACGTATCATTGAAGATACTGAATGGCGAAGTCCCTACGTTCCAGTACGTGTTTATCCGTCAGCTATTGAGCGTGATCTTGTTGCTTCCATTTTGGTTAAAGTTACCGAGAGGGACGCGTATGAAAGGCGGTTGCCGAATCAACTTCTTAAGGGCTCAATTTATCTTAGTGGGGAGTGGCTGCGCGATGATCGCCATTACACACCTTACTTTGGCGACAGCAAACGCGATGTTCTACGTTGGACCAATCCTTATGCTGCCTTTGTCGATCGTGCTGTTGAAAGAAAGGCCGACATCTTCAAAAGTGATCGCGACCCTGATTGGTTTTGTGGGCGTATTAATCGTGTTACGCCCTGAACAATTTCATTGGGCGGCGATTGCTGGGCTAGGCAGTGCGCTTGCGATGGGCGTGGGTAATATCTTGATTAAACGCTTGAATGCAGAGCAACACATCATCTCAACTCTGTTCTGGACCAGCATTATGACTCTGCCACTTGCACTGGCATTAGCGCTGCCAACTTGGTCTGCGCTCGAATGGCGTCATGTTGGTTGGATCATGGCAATCAACTTGTTCGTACTTGGATACCATGCGCTTGTGGTGGTGGCTTACAAAAAAGCACCGGCCAACCAGATTGCGCTCGCCGAATATTCTGGGTTGGTGTTCGTAACATTGTTTGGTGTTATGTGGTTCGATGAGATTCCAGACATCCTGACGCTGGTGGGCATTAGTCTCATCGTTATTCCAATGATGCCGATTAAATGGAAGAAGGTTTTCAAGTGGAGAGACCGAGCCGCTTTAGAAGTTGAGGTTACTCCGCCTAAACCATAGCGGCTTGTCTCTCAGTCATTCTGGATTCCAAATAAACCACATCAGGGAAGGTCGTCTAAACTTATGGTTTGTATCGCTTCAAAATACGACAATTTGGGCTCTAAAAACGTTCTCGAAATAAATGCAAATTAGTGCTTTACCTCAACTTAACTTGAGGTATTAGGATGTGCAACGTTGCTTACGAGAATACTTTAAGGAGAGAAGAATGATCCAACTTGAACATGTGAATTTAGTCGTCAAGGACATCCCTGAAATGCTGACTTTCTATAAAGCGGCGTTTCCACACTGGTACGTTCGTGATGAAGGAAAAGGCGAATGGTCAGGCAAGCCACGTAACTGGCTGCATTTTGGCGACGAGTACCAATACATCGCATTGAGTGATCACGGTGAGGGTGAAAACAGAGATTTGGCAGGGCACTCTGTTGGCCTCGCGCACTTCGCTTATGTGACCAATAATATCGAAAGCGTCACTCAACGTCTTATCGATGCGGGTTTCCCGATTGCTAAACCTGGCGCTGAAGAACCTTATCGAAAAAATGTCTACTTTGTGGATCCGGCAGGCTTTGAAATCGAGTTCGTTGAATACCTAAGTGATGACCCTAAGTTACGAAATGCCACGAGTTAGTTACGTAATACGCCGCTTTGTTAAAGTTGGTTAGCTGAATGAAAGCGCGCTAGAGAGCATTTATAGAAAAGGGCATTGTGGAATAATCCGCAATGCCCTTTTTAGGTCTATGCAATAGCTGATTATTTAGCTGATGTTTAGCTCAGTTGTTGGGTTGTTTATTTAGCCTTAAAAGGCACCAACAGTTGTTTGCCAAACACATTAATCAGCGCGCCAGTCACAATCAGGCCACCGCCTAGATAAGTCCAAACCGATGGAATTTCATTAAAGATCCACACGCCTAACAGTGCCGAGAAGACTATCTGGACGTATGAGTAAGCCGAAGCTTTACCCGCCGCTTGAGTCTGCATCGCTTTGGTCAAACCGTATTGGCCTATCTGAGTGAAAATACCGACTAACACGAGCATCACGGTTAAGAATAGACTTGGCCATACAAAGTCGTTCCAAATAAGGACTGTCGATATTGGCAGAGCAACCAGTGGGAAGTAGAAGATGATGACAGAGCTGTCTTCCGTCTGGCTCAGCTTTCTCACAATCACATAAGCAATTGAGCTACCAAACGCACCACATAACGCCACCATAATGCTGAATAGCGGTAACTCGCTGCTCGCGCCGCTGTTCATGCTTGGTTGAACCATCACCAATAATCCCGCTAGGCAGAATGCAATGCAGATCATGGTCGATTTCTGGACGCGTTCTTTCAGGAACAACACACCGAGCAACGCGGTAAAGACCGGATGTACGTATTGTAGAATGGTCGCTTCTGCTAACGGAAGAGTGGTTACCGCGTAGTAAACACACATCAGTGCTGCAGTACCTACTGCGCCACGAACAAACAACAAAGGTTTGTTATTACCCCAGATCGAAATGCCTTTTCGTTTTACGTCGATGTAGCTGATGATCAAAGACACCAAAGCCCTTGCTGCAACGATTTCGAATACAGGAATGCCATAATTGCTGATGTATTTCACACAAGCTGACATCAGTGCGAATCCAAAAGCGGAGAGGATCATGAATCGAACCCCAACAGGGATTTGTGAAAAAGAGAAAGAAGACATAAAAATATCAATCGGTTGAGGGAACAGGAATCATAACTTAGTTTAGAAGAGCCGACCAAAGTCTTTGTCCCGTTCTATTACACCAAACCATTGATATTGCTGTGCGAGTACTTTCAGCAACTCGATCTCTTTTGTTGTCTCTTCTCTAAGCCATTCAATAAGGTCGTTGATGATAGGCGTGTGACTACGCTGGTGCATGAAGTAAGTCCAAGCACTGTGTTGGATTTTTGCATTTCTAGGGCAGTACAAGAAGCCTCGTTGGAGATCTTGTTGAACTAACAACAGATCCGTGACCGTAACCCCTTCACCGGATAGACAGGCACTGAGCGCCATATCTAAAGACAAGAAGCTGGTATTTCTGACAGGTTTCTTTGGTGGGAATTCAACATCGGCCAGCCACACTTTCCAGTCGTGATGATCTAAGGTTGGATGCAGCCTTGGCAAGGTTAAGATTGAATCAAGGTCGGTGTCTTTGGTGGTTAAACTAGTAGAGCAAACCGGCGCCATGAACTCTTCACGCAAGAAGGTAATGTCAGGTGCCTTGTCATAGCGTTTTTTGAAACGCGTGTGGAAGATCAGTAGATCATACTCACTACTATTAATCGATTCGTCTTCCTCAATCACAGGAACAATGACTATCTCATGATCTTGATAACGCTCGTTTAATTCCCGAACTTTGGAGATCAATACTCGCGTCGCGAAACTCAGAGTCGCTTTGATCACGATACGCTTCTGCTTGGGCTCACTCCAAGAGGCGATAACAGCTTCGATATTACCGTAGCTTTCTCGCAAAGCCACATACAAATCATGACCTTGTACCGTTAATTCTATGGCTCGATGCTTACGAATAACCAGTGATGCGTTTAACTCATCTTCAAGCTGTTTGATCTGTCGGCTGATCGCACTTTGTGTCACATGCAGCTCTTCGGCAGCCAGCGTAAAGCTCATCAGCCTTGCGGCAGCTTCAAAGGCTTTTAAGCCATTATGTGATGATGGCAAGCTAGGATATGGGGTCATAATTCGTTCGCATGAGTTTATGGAATGTTAGAGTCGCAAATTTATCAATTGAACGCTAGCCTCATCGATCGTATTTTGGGCGAAATTACCTGAGGCGCTCATGAAAAAAATACTCACTCTTGCATTCCCTTTGATCATTTCACAGCTGATCTCTATGGCTTTAGTCCTTACTGATGTTTGGATGATGTCGCGTATCAGTGTGTCAGCCCTTGCGGCTGGTGGCTTAGGTGCCTCAATCTACTTTTTCATCTTCATTATTGCGAGCAGCACCGTGGGTTGTGTCGCGAACTTGATTGCGATTGCTTATGGTCAGCGCGTAGCTCGCCCTGAGTTTGGTAATACACAAATCAGATTGGCGGTGAAAGGTGCAACCATGTTGGCATTCGTGCTCAGCGTGACCTTAATGGTGAGTTTCTGGTTTGCTCCGCTGGTGTTGGAAGCGGCGAAACAACCTCAAGAAGTGATCACTTTAGCCATGGAATATGTCCATGCTCTAAAATGGGTGATGTTACCTTCGCTTATCTTATTGGTGTTGCGTGGCTTAACCAGTGCGTTTGGTAATGTGCGTTCTATTCTGGTGATGTCGATTATCACCGTAATTCTGAATGTGCCAGTGAGCTACTTTCTCACCTTCCAATTAGACATGGGCTTAACAGGTTTAGGGCTTGGTACGGCTATCGCGGCATTTATCGTGATGGTTGGATATACGGTTTGGGTATTTAAGCGTGACGAGTTTAAGCAGTTCGCCCCTTGGCTAAATACAGAAGAGTATTCAATCAAGTTGATGAGCCCATTGTTGTTGATGGGTCTACCTATCGGCTTGGCTGCTTTACTTGAGCATGGCTTGATTTACGGTGGCACCTTGATGGCGGGCACGATCAGTATTGCTTCGTTAGCCTTGCACCAAATCTTGCTGCAATGTTTAAGCTTTACTTGGAACTTCAATTTTGGTTTCTCACAAGCTGCGGCGATTTTGGTTGGCCGTGATTTTGGCGCGGGTAACTACGAAGGAATAAAAAGAACCTCGATTCAAAGCTTCATATTGGTGTCGGTGTTGAGTGTGGCGTTGTCGGCCGTGTTCATTATATGGCCTGAGATGATCGCTTCTATCTTCAAGTTAGACGATGGCACGGGTGCTATGACTTCACTACTGGCTTCTGTGATTTGGGTCGTTGCTTTGTGCTTTATTGTTGATGCTTGGCAGCTACTGGCGATTAACCTGCTAAGAGGCATGAAGATTGTCTCTATGCCAACCGTGATGACTGCCATCGGTTACTGGGTATTTGGCTTGCCTGCGGCTTGGTATTTGATGCCTAAGTTCGAATTGGCAGGGATTTGGGGCGGAATCGGTGTTGGCTTAGGCGTGACAGGTATTCTGCTGCTTATCCAATTGATGCGTGTCATTCAAAAGAACAACCAATCTCCAGATTTGTCGAATCATGCTTATACGTGATTTGCTTGTGATGCTCGCCTTTACCATGGAACCTTGAACGATAAACGTTGTATTGCTGACCGAGAACTATCAATTACCAACAATGACCTATAAGCCCTGAATTGCGTACTTCGTAATTTAGACCTTGGTCTTACAGAAACCGAGCTAAAAGGTGACTAGAATGATTTGAGTTGCTCACCGTTTTATCAAGGAATACACAAATGGAAGTTGGATTGTTCTGGGCTGAAAAAGGAATGTTAGTGCTTGGCGCACTGTTTGTTTTGGCGAGCATGATGCAGTACGGAAGACGCAGTAGCGATTGGAAAGGCGTGATTACGATGTTCTACAAGCGTATCCCAATGAACATCGCCGAATACAAATGGTATCGCCTGGGGATCGCGTTGTTGGTATTTGCTGTGATCATACGTTTCGCATTACTGATTTTATGGCCTTCATATCAGTTCTAGTTCTCTTGCATTAGCTTTGTTGGATAGCTCTCTATCATGGCTACATAAAGCCGTTCAATGAATGAGTCAGTCGAGCCTTAATAAACCCGCTTGTTAAGGCTGCTGTTAAATATAATAGTGCTATTACTCAACAGCAAGGATTGGCTATTACCTTTGTAGCATATTGTTTTTCATGAAGAATAATGCGAAATAATAGCTTACCCACCTGTTTCATCATTCTTACTAATAATCTGCACATAAATCCATTCACCCCGTACCTGATACCATAATGTTCTGTTACACTCGGTCGAATTAGCTTTAATTTGTCAGTGGTGCATTTATGTCGTTCCCAGTTCTTATATGTGATGATTCTGCGTTAGCAAGGAAGCAGATGGCTCGGTCACTGCCTAGTTCTCTAAATGCAGATATAACTTTTGCTGTTCATGGGCTTAATGCACTTGAAGAGCTCGCTAAAAACCAATTCAAATTGATGTTCCTCGACCTAACCATGCCGGAATTAGACGGCTATGGCACATTGGAAGAGATGCAACGTTTAGGCGATACCACGCCAGTTGTCGTTGTTTCTGGTGACATACAACCAAAAGCACAACAGAAGGTGCTGGATCTTGGCGCCAAAGCATTTTTGCAAAAGCCGATCGATAAAGAAGTGCTAAAAGCCATTTTACGTGAGCATGTCGAGCCGCCAAAACAACCTCAAATCATTACCCCAACCGCTTTAGAACTGCCAATACTTCGCAGACGCGATATCTATATGGAAGTCGCGAACGTAGCGATAGGCCGTGCCGCTGATGCACTGGCTCGTCACTTTAATGTGTTTGTTCACCTACCGCTGCCGAACGTTAACATCTTCGAAGTGAGTGAATTGCACATGGCACTTCGTGACCTAGCGGATAACGACCAAGTGTCGGGTGTTTGCCAAGGCTTTAGTGGAGAAGGCATTGCAGGTGAAGCGCTAGTTTTGTTGAGTGATTCCAGTGTGAGCGATCTTAAGAAGCTCATGAAGGTGCCAACAGAAAGCGAGCAGCTAGAAGAATTAGAGTTGTTGATGGATGTATCGAACATCTTAGTCGGCTCTTTCTTGAATGGGTTAGGGGAGCAATCAGAAGTTCGTTTCTTCCAGAGCTCTCCTGTGCTGCTAGGTCAACACATCTCGATTGATTCGGTGATTGAAAATACCAGCGGCTCATTTAAAAAGACCATGACGTTCGAAGTCAGCTACAACATCGACGGCACGTCCATCCGTTGTGACCTTCTATTTATGTTTGTTGATGAGTCTCTGCCTCTTCTAGATAACAAATTGGCCTACCTAATGGAGGAGTTTTAATATGTTGAATCTTCCTGCTGAATTTGAACAGTTCCACTGGATGGTCGACATGGTTCAAAACGTCGATATGGGGCTGGTGGTTATTAACCGTGATTTTCAGGTACAAGTCTGGAATGGTTTCATGACGCACCATAGTGGTAAGCAATCGCATGATGCGATCGGTAAGTCGATCTTTGAGTTATTCCCTGAAATTCCTGAAGAGTGGTTTAGGCTGAAAACCAAGCCAGTCTACGATCTAGGCTGCCGTAGCTTCATTACATGGCAACAAAGGCCTTATCTGTTTAAGTGCCGCAACGTGAGGCCAGTAACTCAGCAAGCCGACTTTATGTATCAGAACGTCACGCTTAACCCGATGCGTTCTCCAACGGGGCAAGTGACATCCTTGTTCTTGTCGATTCAAGATGCGACTGCTGAAGCTCTGATGTCTCAGAAAAAGGCTTGACGTACCTTAAGGTGAAAATTGAATCGCCTTATAAGAGCACTCTGAAAACCAAATAAAAATGGCCAAGGTTAATCCCCTTGGCCATTTTTGTATCTGATCCTGTAGTAATAAGTTCGAACTAAAGAAAGGCGTTCCGTGTTCGTTAACTTTAGTCGAGTTGTTGTTAGGCTCTATCAACAGCGGCTTGTATCCGCTGGGTTCTCATAAATAAGCGCATCTAACCTGCCATATTTTGTGGACTTTACCCCGCTCATCCAAGTTTCGAACGTGCTAATCGATCTTGCCTTTGTACTTTATAAATTTCAGGGCTAATGAAAGAGGGCTGAGATCGGCACTCGAAGCGAAAAAAGTCAGAAAAAAATGAAATTATTTAAGAAAAAACGCATTTTTTGATTCAAGAAAAGTGTGATTTTTATGTGATTAAAGGGCACTTTTTTCACAAATTTGCCTTATCGAAGATTTTTTCGCCGAATTTGCAAGGGAAACGTTTGCGCAATAAACCGACAGCGTTTGCGTGAATATGTTGTTAAGTTATTAATTAATATGAATTTAGTAGGAAATGACGGGCGGGAAGCTTTTACCAGATATGGAATCTTCGAGAGGATAGCACAAAAAAAAATGAAATATCAGACTTGCTGTTAGTAAATCACAGCCTATAATGCTGAAAACCGGAGCGTCTGCCAACGCTCCGGTTTTTTTGTGTCCGAAACTCAGTAAAGCGTCTGCCAACGCTTACCGAAAACGCACGACACGTAATATGATTACAGGACAAATTATCATGCGTATCGAACAAGAACTTAAGTTAGGTTTCAAAGATGTACTCTTCCGTCCGAAGCGTTCTACCCTTAAAAGCCGTTCTCAAGTTGAATTAACCCGCGATTTTACATTCAAGCATAGCGGTCGTCAATGGTCTGGTACTCCAGTAATTGCAGCGAACATGGATTCGGTAGCAAGCTTTGAAATGGCAGCGGCTCTAGCAGAGCACGGTGTTATGACTGCAGTACACAAGCACTACACAGTAGAGCAGTGGGCTGAGTTCGCAAAAACAGCAGACAAGAAAACGCTGAACAACGTATTTGTTTCAACAGGTACTTCTGAAGCTGAGTTTGAGAAAACTAAGCAAATCATGGCGCTTAGCGACGAATTCGTATTTATCTGTATTGATATCGCTAACGGCTACTCAGAGCACCTAGTTGAGTACGTACAAAAAGTACGTGCAGAATTCCCTAACAAAGTTATCTCTGCTGGTAACGTTGTAACAGGTGACATGGTTGAAGAGCTAATCCTAGCGGGCGCAGACATCGTTAAGGTTGGTATCGGCCCTGGTTCTGTTTGTACTACACGTGTTAAAACAGGCGTAGGTTACCCTCAACTTTCTGCAATCATCGAGTGTGGCGACGCAGCACACGGCCTTGGCGGCATGATCATCGGTGACGGTGGCTGTTCATGTGCGGGTGACGTATCTAAAGCGTTCGGCGGCGGTGCTGACTTCGTAATGCTAGGCGGCATGCTAGCAGGTCACTCTGAGTCAGGCGGTGAAGTAGTAGAGCAAGACGGTAAGCAATACATGAAATTTTATGGAATGTCGTCTCAGTCGGCTATGGACAAGCACTCTGGTGGTGTTGCTAAGTACCGTGCTGCGGAAGGTAAAACTGTTTTACTTCCATACCGTGGTTCTGTTCACAACACGATTTCTGACATCCTTGGTGGTGTACGTTCAACTTGTACATACGTAGGCGCAGCAAAGCTTAAAGAGCTAACTAAGCGTACGACTTTCATCCGTGTACAAGAGCAAGAGAACAACGTATTCGGTAAAGAGTAATCTGAACGAGTTCGAATAGTTTGAAGATCAAGAGCCGCTTTTTAGCGGCTCTTTTTTTTGTCTAGGGACAAAAGCTACGATTGTTGTGCTACTAGAGTTGCTGGAAATCGGTAGTATTGTTTGAACTCGGCTTTATGTTTGGCCAACCGGATAAGCCTTTTATTCGTTGCGTGCTGCCACTTGGTTTCAAGCTACCAGGTATCAAAGAAGGTGAAAGCCGATACCAACAACGCAAAGGCGTTTATCAGTTGGTCGACCAGAAAGGCAACTTTGAACGTAAGACAGACCAAGCTGACAAGCTTGAATGCCTAACTCAACAAATCAAAGAGCTAGAAAATCGAATCGCTGAAATTGATGGGAACCACACCGAAACCGTCAAAGGCAATAGAACCATAAAAGCTAAGAATATTACCGAAGACGCTGGCACCATCAAGTCCAATGGCGGAAAAGGCGTTTGCACTGGCACAGGCATTTGCCCCTTCATGGGAAAACCGCATGTCGATGTATCATCCACAGTTTATGCAGGGAAGTAACAATGGCAATAAGCAAAGTATCATTAAAGCAAAAGATAGAAACAGAATTGAAAGCCCAGGGCTTTGTGCTCGATGGTCAATTCGCAATGGCTGGCATGATGGCTGAAGCCATAGCAAATGCAGTAGTCGATGAAATAACTGCAAATGCGATGGTTGTTGTTGATAAGAGGTGTTCAGCTGGTAGTTATAAAGTTATTTGACAACTCGTGGTTGGAATGTGATTTGTTTAAAGTGAGGTATTTCAAAATACTTACCGCTTTGCTGTTTTACAACCCCTTCACTAACTAACCAGTATTGTTTTTTTTTGAATGTGTTAAAAGATAGCTTATCTCCCGCAGCCTTCAAATTTCCTTCTAATAGTAAATGTGAAAATAATATTGGAGAGATTTCATCAAGTCTAAATAAGCGCTCTTCATTAATAATGCATGTTGACTTTATTAAATCAATCTCTGTTTTAAGATTATGATAGTCATCTAGTTGACATTCCTTAGATAAAAGAATGGAGAGTGTTTTATAGATGACATCAGATTCAACTTTATAATGCGAGCAACCATAAGTGGCGTGTTTTATCGCTCTAAAAATATCGGTTTGAGGTCGAACAAATTCGTACCAACATGCAGATAACTGAGTCGTACAACCCTCTACGCTATTATGCCATTTGAAATTGATTTTCTTATTTTTTGGGATATTTGCAGTGAATAAATCGAAGAAGGTAATTCTCTGACAAAATTCATACAATGTATCAGATAGTTCGTTATGAGCTACTTGAGCTGCAGCTTTATGATGTGCAGATGTGATTTCATTCTGAAGTATGTATATACTATCATATGTGGTTCTAATACTTTTAAAAATCAAGCTATTATTCACATTTTCAGCTGATAGGGATGTGTTAATTTTATCTATGAGTCTTTGTGTAATATGCTCGTACTTTGTATAGGCAATTTCAGAGTGCTTATCTTCTTTGTCTTTACGATTGCTTTTTATATTTTGAAAAATTAAAAACGCTAATGTTAAAACCGTGCCGAGAGCAGCAAACACACTTGCACCAGCGTTTACTGTTTCTGATGATAGAAGATTATCTTGTGTTTTAATTAATTCGTTAGATGGTAAAACTAATTTATTTACGATGGTAATGGCAGCACCTGAGATAGGTAAAGATGGTTTAGCTAGAGCATCTGTAATATCCTTAGTAAGCATGCTAGGATTTACTTCTGGAAAACTTGAATCTTTTGTTGAGTTTGTTTTTATTCCAAGGAAAATAATAATCAAAATACCGACGATAAATATTGAGATAGATGAACGTTGAGAGTTATCATCTTTTTTTTGGTTTGATAAATATTGAAAGGTTGTTAGTAGCAAAGCCGCTAATGCAATAATTGCAGCGAACCACATAGCCCAATTTCCAAATTCAGTCGAATTGAATGAATAGATATTTCCGGATAATAATAAAGTAAGAATACTGAGAACTGCGATACTTATGGAACCACAAATCAGTGATATGGCCTTAGAGCTTCTATTCATGAGCTAGTTTTCTATGTTTTAGGATAGCAGATTTTAATTGTGTGTTTTGAATAAGTATTTCATCGGCTCTTACTCGTTCTTCGTGGTTTTTCAGTTGTTCACGCTTTAATTCCGATGATAAAAAATCTATTTGTTGTTGTTGAATTAGTATTTTATTTTGAGCATTGTTCAACAAAGTAGATACTTGCGTATCAAATTTTGTTTCGAGAGTTGAAATATTTATTTTTGACTTAGAGGTGCATGTACCTAACTGAAGCTTTAAATTTTGTATTTCTAGATCTTGTTTTTTAGCTTGGTGTTGTGTGTATGGTTTGATTATAAAGTACGCAATCATTACACTAAATAAAATCCCGATAAGGATAGTGCCGATAGCCAAGAAAGCTAATTCTTTAGTGGTATCAGTAGTAGAGTATCTGTCTGTGTTTTCCATGTTTTTCGCTCAATCAAAATTACATGCGCATTCTACACGATATGCAACGTTATTAAACGTTTGACACCGATCTTCTACATCGTTGACCTGTAACGGCACTGGCAAAATCCAGTGTCGGGATTGAGACCCCGCTTTATTCTTCCGGCGCATAGACGCCAGCATTTTGCTGGTTTTTTTATGTGCGGCTTCGGCACGCTGTTTCGTAAGTGCGGTAGTACTAACCTTGTTCAGTTCATCACCCGAAGATTAGTACCTTTGTGTGGTGATATAAAAATCACGTACGGAGGCCGTCATGCTAATCTTACAATCCTTTCTAAAGACATTCGCACACTCGATAATTTGTATTCTCTAAACGATCTGCACAAAGCGAGTGGTGGACACAATCGACATCGTCCAGGTATTTTTATTAAGAATCAGCAAACTCAAGAACTGGTAAATGAAATTGAGCAAAGCAGTAATTCCTGCTCAGAAATGTGTTTGAGAGGTGTGGCTAGTTACGAATATCGAACTTTTGTACCAAAATATCAACAACTTATGATTTTTTAACATAATTTCAACATAAAGAGCCGCTTTTTAGCGGCTCTTTATGTTTAATTCTAGCTATTACTCAGTAGAGCGTTAACTTTCAATTTTTCTACTTCGCATAATTCGAAGGAAACAGTGCTCGTTTCGCTTCTTCATCACGTTCGGTTTTAAATTGAACGTCTTTACCAGTTTCGCGAGCGCGAATTGCGGCAGGGCGGGCGTTGATTGCATCGAACCAGCGCTTTAAGTTCGGGTAAGGTGCTAGGCCTTCTTCACCAAGCACGAAAGGTGCTTTATCAATCCAACCCCATGCAGCAACATCGACAATGGTGTACTCATTTCCGACGAAAAACTCACGACCTTCCATGTGCTTTTCTAACACTTCGTAGTGACGTTGTGCTTCGCGTAGATAACGATTTACTGCGTAATCTAAGCCTGCTGGCGCAGCATGACGGAAGTGTACCGATTGACCAGAATAAGGGCCAAGGCCGCTCGCAATAAACATCATCCAAGAGAGCAGTTCAGCTCTGTCTTCTGGTTGTCCCCCAAGCTCGCCAGTCTTCTCTGATAGGTACAAAAGGATGGCATTAGAATCGAACACGCGTTGCCCATCGTCTTCAATGGCTGGTGTTTTACCGTTAGGGTTAATCAAACGATATTCCGGAGTGTGCTGCTCACCCTTTAAGGTATCAACAGGAAAGAGTTCAAAATCTAGACCTGTCTCTTCTAGAAACAGAGCGATCTTCATTGGGTTGGGTGTTTGGTGAAAATAGAACTTAAGCATGGGGTAACTCCTTGTATTGGTGATTCATTAAAGCACCGCTTGAACGATCGTTCAATAATTGATTTTGAATTATTTGAAAATCTGTTGATTCGTATTCCAAGTCTATGTGTTTAAAACTTCGTTATTTGAGTGAGGATTACCATCGAACAATTCGGTGTGTTGGATTTTAAGTTGTTGAAAAAATGAGCTTTAAGTTGCTGTTTGGCGTGTTGTTTTCTGCGGAGTTCGGGTTTGTGATGGGTGGTTTTCGGTGGAATAGGGCGTATTAAATCCGCAGTCAGATATTCCAACAAAAACGTTGAGCACTGGTTCAAACCAGAATTATCTGGATACACAGGCTTATTGGTAAGTTCAAAATCGTGATCTGTTGCCACACCTTATGCAACAAATGAATATTAACCTCGGAGATTCTGGTGTGGTTCACAGTTTTTTAATCTTAGGGACTTACATTGGTGAGCAAATCTGATGTGAACACTTAACGACACAGGATCTTTCCATGAAAAAGAACATTATCGCCTTAGCTCTTGGTGGCATGCTCGCTTTTGGCGCAACACCTTATTCTTTTGCTGCTAACGATGGCGCAGTACAGGCTTCAGCAGATTACGCGCAGTTGGTGACTAAGCGACAAGTTGTCGACCAACTACTTCTTGATGCGTTGCAGGCGTTTAAGTCTCCGGCAAGAATTTCACACGCGGGCTTCACGGCTAAAATGCCAAGCAACATGGAAATTGTGACTAACCGATTGTTAGAAGCGTACCAGCTAGAACCTTACCGTACTGACTTGTTGATCTCGGCAGCGAACGCTCAGATCTACAACAAGAATGCGGAGCGCGCTATTGAGTTGTTTGAACAAGCACTGACGGTTGCGCCAGACGATGTTGATCTTCACGCTTACCTTGCGGTTTGGCAGAGATTTGAAGGCAATGATAGTGAATCCAACAAGCACATGGAGAAACTGGAAAGCCTGAATAAGGGCAAAGCAGAAGACATCAAACGTATTTTTGCAACGGTCGACCGCGTGTTAGAAACACCGCTGAAAGAGTCTGCAGATAAGGGGCTGTTGAGCGACCACGGTGCCATAGTCACTTTGGGCTACGCACTTAACCCTGATGGTTCTATGCATCAAATCTTGATCGAACGTCTTGAGACAACGTTGGCGATGTCTAAAGCGAACCCAGATGCGATGATCGTGTTAACGGGTGGCGTGCCGAAGAACCATAAGACTGAAGGCAAGTTAATGGCGGATTGGCTTATCTCAAAAGGGGTAAGTAAAGATCGCATCATTGAAGAGAACTACGCGACCAGCACGGTAGGCAATGCCTTATTCAGTAGCTATGCGCTTGCTCGTCATGATATTAAGCACGCGACCATTATCAGCTCGGCAAGCCATGTTCGTCGTGGTCAAACTCTGTTTGAAATCGCGAGCTGGCAAACGGGTCCTCAAGGTATCACCTTCGATACGGTTTCTTATCCCGACAAGCCGCTAGAAGATCTTAAGAAAGCGAGTGATGGTGAGCTGTTAGGCATTTACCGTGACGCATTGAGAACTTATGGCATGTGGAGCTACCGTTCTTACCCGCTGGAATCTCGTTAAGCCTAAACATTGTTTTTGTTAGGGCAGAGTAAGTCTCGTAAGAGCAAAGCCTAAGTTGTTAGTACAATCGAGCACAGCTAGATGGTATGCTGTGCTCCTACTTAATTTAGTGTTTCAAAGGCAAAAAAATGAACCCGATTTTAGCAATGTTGAAAGAGAACAATATTAGCGACGAGCAGATCAGTGAGCTATTCAAAACGCTGACAGAGAACCCTCTTGCAGCAATGGCGACGATCAGCCAACTTGGTTTACCTCAAGACAAACTTCAAATGCTGATGGGTCAGGTAATGCAAAACCCTGCGCTAATCAAAGAAGCAGTTGAAGAGCTTGGCCTAGATTTTTCTAAGGTTGAAGCGGCTAAAGAGCAACTACAAAAATAAGAGAGTTTGAATGAGCTGATATCGTCTTAGCTTATTCACATTCAATGAAAAGGTCGTTTAAGTTCAGCAACAGGCTGTCTTAACGGCCTTTTTTGATCTTGGTGACGATTATTACCTTCGATCACGTTGCTTTCAGTCCCAGCCTCCCATTTTCTACTCAACAATTATTTGAACATAATTGACAGTACTCTTGCCATATCTGCATTGCTACTGACAAATTGCTTACTAGACTTAATTAATCTGTGTGCGACCTGATATGTGCACCTTGATGAACAGAGTTTTTGGATGAAGAAAGCCTTAAGTAATAGGGCTAACCGATTTTGGCCATAAGCGCGGTTTATCTATGAGCCACATTAAGGAAATGAATAAGAGGGCAACAAACTAAGCCCTTTATTGAGCAGTGATTTATAGGAAGCTAGTTATGAAGTATTTAAAGGAAACCGCTTTAGCGAGCCTTGTGCTGGCTGGGCTTGTTGGTTGTGGCGGTGATTCAGGTTCATCAAGCAGCACGACACCCATTACCTTAAGCGTGAGTGATGCGCCCATTGATGATGTTAAAGACGTCACCGTGACATTCAGTAAGGTCGCTTTACTTCCTCAAGGGGGAGGTTCGCCACTGATATATGATGTGTATAAAACGGACGAAAACGGTGATTACGTTGATGAAAATGGCGATCCATTGCCAGATGGTGAGGATCCGATTCCATTAAGTGTGAATTTGCTGGATTATCAAGGCAGCGATGCGCTTCCTTTGATTGAAAATGAGGTGGTGCCAGTAGGTAGCTATAAGTTGTGTGTGTTTGCCAATGATGGCGATCACCCGAAGCATCCATCTTATGTTGTAGATGATCAGAATGTGGAACAAAAGTTAACAGTGAAAGGTGAAGGCGCGTGCCCGCAAGGTGTGGGTAAAGAAGATAACGCTGGCGTACTTTACTTTAATAACTCATTTAATGTGAACCAACAAAGTAACGACTTTGTTGTCGAGTTCGATCTTCGACGTGGCCTAAAGAACAGTTCAAGTCTCCCTGATTACACCATTCAAAGAACATCTGTGAGCCTTATCAATACGGTTGAGACAGGAAATATTGAAGGCACTGTTGCTCTTTCTACTTATGACACTTGTAACGGTGGTGACAATACATTTGTTCAGTCGGTGTACTTGTATGAAGGTAATGTTGAACAAGCTAACATGGCTCCGATTGGCGGCAGTGATGAAGTGAAACCGATTACTTCAGCGTCAGTGGCAATGAATGAAGCACAGACTAACTATGAGTTCTCTCTGGGCTTCATTGATCCAGGTACTTACTCATTAGGTTATACCTGTACTGCGCAATATGACAGTGATGAAGAAAATGTTGATCCGGTTGCTGATGGGTTCGAAATATATGAAGCTCAAAATGGCGTGCAAGTAACCGTTGGTCAAGACAGCCAAGTGTCATTCTAACCTTAATGTAAATGACGATTTTTTATAAAAACGGCCTCTCATTTGGAGGCCGTGTTTGATTATGTCACGTAGCTAGCATGAATTTGATGAGCATTGAGTGTGACTCTAGGGAAGTGATAATGTAACGTTGTATCTCTTACTCTAACCTAGCGAAATATACTCCGGCGTTGCTCATGAAATCTAGCCTAAGCATTCGATCTTACACCAAGCAATTTAATACTCATGCCCATGATGGCTACCATCAACTCGTGCTGCCTATTCAAGGGAGTATTAGTATTGAAATGGTGGGATATGTCGGCAAGGTGGCCGTGGGCGAATGCGTGGTGATTCCGGTAACCACAGCGCATGCGTTTAAGGCGGATGAAGCAGCGCGGTTTATTGTCGCAGATATGGCAGAGTTACCGCAGCACTTGTTAGAGCATGAGCTCTCGGTGTTTACTATCACGCCACCCTTAATGAGCTTCTTGCTGTTTGTTGAAAAGCAGTTGGAATACCAAGTGGACAGTGGCATTGAATCATCCATCTTGGATGTGTTTTCACTGTTATTAGAGCAACAAAAAGTCAGCAAGAGCATCGACCCTCGTATTCGAGCGGTCCAAAGGCTCATTGCGGATAATTACGCCCAGCCTCTCTCTATTTCTCAGCTTGCAGAAACGGCTTGCTTGAGCCCCACTCAATTTAAGAAGCGCTTTAAAGAGTGCATTGGAATCAGTGCGCTTAAGTACATCACTCGCTATCGTATGGAGAAAGCTCAAGCCTTGCTTAGCCATACCGATTTACCCGTTCAATTGGTCGCAGAAAATGTGGGTTATAGTGACTTGTCTGCATTCAGTCGACGCTTCTCTCAGCACTTTGGCATGTCTCCAAGGGCGTTTTTGGGCTCGATGAAAGAGAGTCTTCCAAAACAAGAATAGCGTCCTTTTGGCAAACTCAACTTAGTATATGTTCACTATTATCTATTTCAGAAATGAAAATAGACTAGGTAATAGAAATGAATCTTGCCATCAATCGCGTTAACGAATTCCAAACGGGCACTTTAGCCATCGTGTTTGCTTCTGTTTTATGGGGCACGACAGGCACCGCCGCAAGCTTTGCGCCTGATCTCAGCCCATTAGCGATTGGTGCTTTTTCAATGGGCGTCGGCGGCTTAATGCAAGCAGTCTTGGCGTATCGAAAGATCTTATCTTCACTTGATAAGCTTTTGCTCAACAAAAAGTTGTTAGCGGCGAGTGCGCTGGCTTTGGCGATCTATCCTCTGGCTTTTTACTCTTCGATGAAGTTATCGGGTGTCGCAATGGGCACAGTGGTGTCGATAGCTACTGCTCCTTTCTTTTCTGCACTTTTAGAGTGTCTTATTAGCAAAAAGAATAATATCAACAAACGTTGGTTAACGAGCTTTGCCATTGGCGTGGTTGGTATTGGGCTACTGGTATTTTCAGAATCATCATCAGCGAATGATTCTGGTGACGATCTGAAGCTTTTGGGCATTGGATTAGGGTTGATTGCTGGGTTGTGTTACGCCATTTATTCATGGGCGACAAAAGCTCTGATAGACGAAGGCATTAAGTCGCAAGCAGCGATGGGCAGCATATTTGGGCTAGGAGCGATGTTGCTACTGCCAACGCTTTGGTTTACGGGGGATAACTTGTTCGCATCGAATACCAATATATTGGTGGTGAGTTACTTGGTGCTACTTCCTCAATGTTTAGGCTATATCGCTTTCAGTTTTGGGCTACGCCATGTCACAGCGAGTAGCGCCAACTTGATTACCTTACTTGAGCCAGTCGTTGCCGCCGTGTTGGCCGTGTGTATTGTGGGTGAGCTTATTCCATTGGTTGGATGGCTAGGTATGTTCTTGATAGTGATGTGTTTATTCATCCAATCTCAGCCAACTAAAAAGCCATTATAAGTATTTGTTAAAACGGGATTAATTGAATTAAATTCATGCGTGATTCTTATAATTGAATAAAATGAGTATCTCAGTTGCGAGAGTGCTGTTACTATCGTTATCAATAGTCGGGGGGCATATACCTTAGTTGGTGTTTGCTGAGATCGTTATTCGAGACCCGTTGAACCTGATTCAGTTAACACTGGCGTAGGGAACTATGATTACTTTGCCTACGTGGTTCAACAATGATCTCTCATTGCTTTCACCTCCACACTCTCTTTGCGGCCAAAGTTCGGTTCTCTTACGTCTTTTAGACAGTAGGAGCGACCATGACACAGCATTCCAATTCTCAAGTATCACCTAACAGCACTCAAACACCAGAAAACCAATCTTCTTCGATCAATACTCCGATTGTTTTGACCATTGCGGGTTCTGACAGTGGTGGTGGCGCGGGCATTCAAGCTGATATTAAAGCCATGTCTGCAACGGGTAGCTTCGCTTGTTCGGTAATTACCGCGATTACATCTCAGAACACCCAAGGCGTGTCCGCTATATTTCCAATCCCACTAGAGCATGTCGCTAGTCAGTTAGATGCAGTGTTTACCGATTTGAATATCGTGGCGGTAAAAGTCGGCATGTTGGCGGATTCGCAAATCATCAAAGTCGTCGCGGACAAAATCAAACAATACCAACCTAAACACCTAGTGATTGACCCTGTCATGGTGGCGACAAGTGGCGACCTTCTTTTAGAAAACTCGGCGATCACCACGCTAAAACAAGAACTGATTCCGCTCGCAGACATCATTACGCCTAACTTGCCGGAAGGCGCAGCACTAACGGGCAAAGCTGTGCCTGAAAGCGAAGCCGAAATGCAGGATATGATTGAAGACCTGCGTGCACTAGGTGCTAAAGCCGTTCTTCTCAAAGGCGGTCATTTAGAGAAGGATGAGAACAGTAACGACTTACTGATTCTGCCAACCACGTCTGCTTTGATTAGTGCGAAGCGTTTTCCTACCAAAAACACCCACGGTACGGGTTGTACGCTTTCATCTGCTATTGCTTCTTTCTTAGCGCAAGGCAACACGCTGTCAGAGGCTGTTGAGCTAGGCAAACAATACATTTCGCGCGCGATTGCTCATGCTGATGAGTTGCAAGTCGGCCAAGGTCATGGGCCCGTAAATCACTTCTTCGCTGGGCACGGGAATGTCCGTTAATACGGTGGGTGTTCAGCTCAGCAATGCCTCTTTACGTTATAACGACAGTGAGCACGCAACCTTATCGGGATTGTCGCTTAGCTTAAACGCAGGTAAGTGGACGGTATTGCTAGGTCGAAGTGGCTGCGGGAAAACCACGGTATTGCGTTATCTGGCAGGCTTGTTGGACGACAAGGTGGAGTGGCAGGGAACATTGACAACCTCTGATGAATTGCCTTTAACGGATCGCATCGCTTACATGGCGCAGCAAGATTTGTTACTGCCATGGCTATCGGTTATCGACAACGTGTGTTTGAGCCATCGCTTTCAAAATTCCGCAGATAAGCATAAAAATATCGAGCATAAAAATCAGGCGTTAGAGCTACTGATTTCTGTTGGTCTGGCTGATTACGCGGATGCTATGCCGGATCAATTGTCTGGTGGTATGCGTCAGCGTGTTGCTTTGGCTCGAACCTTAATGCAAGACAAGCCAGTCGTGCTGATGGATGAGCCTTTCTCTGCGCTGGATGCGGTAACGAGACACAAGCTGCAAAGTTTAGCGTGTGAACTGTTAAGGGGTAAAACCGTTGTGTTGATCACTCATGATCCACAAGAAGCGGTGCGTCTGGCGGATAACTTGTATGTGTTGCAAGGCACACCGGCGAACGCTCAGTCTTTATCTGTGCCTCTCACTGCCACACCAAGAGTGTTAGATGGTGAATGTGCTGAGTTACAACAAGCGATCTTAGATCAGTTGGAGCGTGATTATGCATGATCTAACGCGAAGCGAAACTGTGGCTCATTCAACTAACGCACAGACTACCACTGCACGCCCTCGTCAGATGAATCCTGTTGTTCGTTTGCTTATCAGCAGTGCTGTGATTCTCGGTTTATGGCAGTTAGTTGTGGTTGTCTTCGAGATGCCGAGCTTCATTTTGCCAGCGCCTGCAGAAGTCTTTTTAAAGCTGATTGAACGTTACGATGTGTTACTCAAACACACATGGGTGACTGCGCAAGAGGTCCTACTTGGCTTGTTACTCGGATTGTCTATGGGGCTATTTTTCGCTCTGCAGATGTTGATGTTTGATCCGTTAAAACGTTGGTTATTGCCTATCTTAATTGCCAGCCAAGCTATCCCTGTATTTGCGATCGCGCCAGTATTGATGCTGTGGCTTGGTTATGGCATCGCCTCAAAAGTGGTGATGGCGGCGATCATTATCTTCTTCCCAGTAACCACTTGTTGTTACGACGGTCTGCGCAATACACCGACAGGCTATCTCGATCTTGCCAAAACGATGGGTGCATCGAAATGGCAACTGCTCCGCCATATCCAACTTCCTGCTGCACTGCCAACCTTAGCGTCTGGCATTCGTGTAGCGGTGGTGATTGCGCCAATTGGTGCCGTAGTCGGGGAATGGGTTGGTTCGAGTGAAGGGTTAGGTTACCTAATGCTGCAGGCCAACGCGCGCATGATCATCGATGAGATGTTTGCTGCCTTGTTCATCTTGGCGGTGCTGTCTATCTCGCTCTACTTCGTTACAGATAAATTACTCAAAAAAGCTATCCCTTGGGAAAACCAATGATGGCTTCGCTCAACATAAGAATGATATTCAAAAGGAAAGGTTAACCGTGAAAAATACAAAATTGATAGGTGCAGTGGCACTGCTTGCTTCATTGGTTTCAGGTCATGCTCTAGCGGACTCTGAACAGAAGAAACTGACGCTGATGTTGGATTGGTTTGTGAACCCGAACCATGGTCCGATTGTGATCGCTCAAGAGCGTGGCTACTTTGCTGACCAAGGCTTAGACATTGAAATTCAAGAACCAGCAGACCCAAGCACACCTGCAAAACTGGTTGCTGCAGGTAAGGTTGATTTAGCGGTAACTTACCAACCAAGCTTAACCATGGATGTGGCAGCGGGTCTTCCTTTAGTTCGTGCATCAACCCTTATCGCGACGCCACTGAACACACTAATGGTACTGGATAACGGCAAGAACGATTCGCTAGCGGATCTGAAAGGCAAGAAGATCGGTATTGCGATTGCGGGTAACGAAGAAGCGACTATCGGCACTATGTTAGCGCAAGAAAATGTTGCATTTACAGATGTGCAAACCATCAATGTCGGTTGGGCACTTTCATCTTCATTGGCATCGGGCAAGGTAGACGCAATCTGGGGTGGCTTACGGAACTTCGAAACCAACCAGTTAGCACTTGAAGGTTTTAAAGCGAAAGCATTCTTCCCAGAAGAGCACGGCGTACCCGCTTACGACGAGCTTATCTTTGTTGCGAACGCAAAGAAACACGATGATGAAGCGATCAAAGCGTTCAACAAAGCATTGGAACAAGCAACGACTTACATTGTGAACCACCCCCAAGAGTCATGGAGTGAGTTTGTGGCGTATTCACCAGATACGTTGAATAACGAGCTTAACCAACGCGCATGGAACGACACATTGACTCGCTTTGCACTTCGCCCTTCTGCTGTAGATATGAAGCGTTACGACGATTACGCACAGTTCATGTTCGACAAAGGCATCATCAAATCACTACCAAAAGCCGCTGATTACGTACCGACTTTTGACTAAGGAATCTCATGAAATATCAAGACTTAATCCAAGCCTGTCAGCAAGATTGGCAAGACTACACCGAGCATGATTTTGTTAAAACGCTAGCAAACGGCACCCTCGCTCAGCCGTGTTTTCTGCATTATTTGAAGCAAGATTTTTTGTTTTTAAAGCAGTATGCCCGTGCTTATGCATTGGCAATTTACAAGGCTAAAACCTTGGCTGATATGCGTCGTGCACTGCCTAGTGTTCATGCTCTGTTAGATTCTGAAATTTCACACCACGTGACTTACTGTGGTCAGTGGGGTTTAACCGAATCGGATTTAGAAAACGAGCCTGAAGATTTCGGCACTGTTGCCTACACGCGCTACGTTCTAGATGCGGGTATGACGGGTGATCTTGTCGACTTATATGCGGCACTGGCTCCGTGTTCAATCGGTTATGCCGTGATTGGTAAAGCGCTGTTAGAAAGCAGTGATACTGTATTAGAAGGCAACTCGTACGCAAGCTGGCTGCAACTATACGGTGGTGAAGAGTTCCAGTCTGGTGTGGCAACGGGTGCAGAGTATTTCAATCAGCTACTGGCTGAAATTGATATTAACAGCGAGCGCGGTCAGAACATCGTTCATATCTTCAAAACGGCAACACGCATGGAAGTGGCTTTCTGGCAGCAAGGTCTAAATGCACTGAATGACTCAACAACGGCTTAAAGCAACTTTGACGAATAAGGATTACCCCATGCTAACTGAACAAATCATCCAATCGTTGCGCGCAGTACGAGAGCAAAAACCACTGGTTGTGAACATCACCAACTATGTAGTGATGAACAACACGGCCAATGCGTTATTAGCGATTGGCGCTTCGCCTATTATGGCGCACTCACAACAAGAACTGGCAGAGATGATGTCATTTTCTGGCGCTTTGGTGATCAACATCGGCACGCTCGACAGCGTTTGGACGCCAAGAATGTGTTTTGCGGTTGAACAAGCTAACGCGAACAACAAGGTTGTGGTGCTTGACCCAGTGGGTTGTGGCGCAAGTACTCTGCGTACCGAAACTTCTCGTGAAATCGCACGTTTAGCGGATAAGTTGATCATTCGTGGTAACGCGTCTGAGATTATCGCGTTAGCGGGCGAACAAGCGCAGAGCAAAGGCGTTGATGCGTTGGATAGCAGTGATGCTGCATTAGGCGCTGCGCAATGCTTAGTGGCTGAATACGGCGCGAATGTAGTTATTTCTGGTGAGACGGATTACGTTGTCACGAAAGACAGTGTTGTGACGTTAAACAATGGTCATCCAATGATGCCGTATGTGACAGGCATGGGCTGTACTTTAACAGCATTGACGGGCGCATTTGCTGCTATTGGTGATGACAGTGGTTTGGCGGCAGCAGCGGTATTAGGTGTGGTTGGTGAAATCGCAGCTGAAAACTCACGTGGCCCGGGTAGCCTGCAAATGAACTTGCTTGATGAGTTGTACCAGTTAGATGAAGAGACTCTGATTCAACGATTGAAGATTCAGTAGGGTTAACCGAACTCTAAGCCACAAGCCTAACTTAAATCTCTTTAGATAAAGAAAAGCCCCCGACACTTATGTGCTGGGGGCTTTTTATTATTGCTTTGGAACTGTGCCAGCTGTGTATAGACTGGCTGGCTAGGTTCTAAATCGATTCACTTGGCTCTCTAGGTGGTGAGCAACCTCAGTTAAGTCGCTGGCTGCACCTGAAATGCTGCTGACTGATTCTTGGTTACTTTGCGCGATGGTGTTTGCACCTTGCGCGTTCTCACCGAGTGATTTAGTGAGACGATCCTGCTCATCAACTGACACTGCGATTTGGCTGTTGGCTTGGTTCAGGTCTTGGATGTGTTGATTAATCACATGTAAATTCTGAGAAGCTTGCTGCGCCTGCGTTGAAGCGTCTGAAACCGTGCTGTGGCTCTCTTTGATAGACTCTAACGCATCTTTAGCGCCACGTTGTAGTGAGGTGATGAGCTCATCAATCTGGCTAGCAGAGTCTTGGGTACGTTTAGCGAGCGTTCTCACTTCATCGGCTACGACAGCAAACCCACGACCTTGTTCACCCGCACGAGCGGCTTCAATGGCAGCGTTCAATGCCAGTAGGTTGGTTTGCTCAGATACACCTTTAATTACTTCAAGAATGGCACCAATGTTCATCGACTCTTTGTGTAAGTCAGTCACTTTTTGGCTGCTGACCTGCATGCTTTCATCGGCGCTGCCAATTTCGTGCAGTGTTTTATCTACTTCTTTGAGTCCCATCGCCACATTCTCAGTTGCTTGGTTAGCAACTTGAGACGCGTGGTTAGCACTTGCAGCAATTTCAGATGTGCTGGAAGCCAATTGATCAACGGCAGAAGAGATATTGATCATTTCGCTGTTCAATTGTGTTGCGTTGGTCGAGCTGTTGTTTGTCACCTGATTGAGTGACTCCGACATCTCACCAATACGCACGCTAGAACGGTTCACTTGACCAACAATATCGCGCAGAGATTCAATGGTGATCTCCATATTAGTCAGCAGTTCGCCAATCTCATTTTTGCTCTCAATGTTCACTTCCACATTCAGGTTGCCCTGAGAAAGCTCGTTGGTGATCTGTTTAACCTGTGCAATGCCTTTGGTAATAGAACGAGTCACTAATACGGCGCTCGTCATACCAATAACTAAAGCCACACCCGTCAGCAATATGATGATTTGAATCGAACGCTTTTCACTGGCTTGCAGTACTGGCGTGAGCGCTTGTTTCTGTTGCTCGAGAATACTTTGAGCATCCGCGACTGCAATCGCTAAGCTGTCACCAATAGAGGCGAGGGTAGCGGTTCTTTGCGTGTTCTCAATCATCTGTTGATGAACTTGCTCAAAGCCTTTCGCGTACGCTTCCCGTTGGTTAGAGAAATCTTCAATCAATTCACTTTGATAAGGAGATGATTTAAGAGATTCAATATCGCCTTCTATACCTGGCAGAGCATATTCAAAAATGTCTTTACCAGCTTCATAGGTTTTGAGGTCGTTGTTGTTTGAGTAACTCAGCACTGTGATCTTGGCTGCGAGGAAGTTCTCCATCAACATGCCTGCGTATAAGCTCGCGTTTGGATCATTGTTATTGTAAGACTCATACAATAAGCTCTGAGCCGCTTTCAGTGCGTTGGTTTCTCGTGTGACCATCTCCACGTTCACTAACTGGTCAATGAGCAGTTGGCTCTGTTTCATTGATCCATAAGCCGCATCAAAAGCTGCAACGCTGTCTTGCACTAATTGCAGGCTCGACAAGCTATCAGTATTGGTGGTGGTTTGGATTAAGTTGTTCAGCAGTTCATCAATCGCAAGTTTGCTCGATTGATAATTCGCTTCGTATTGATCATCCAATGACTCTAAGTAACGTTCAGAAGCTAAACGCATCTGAAGAAAGTGCACTTGAATGTTGCCTGACAATGTCGCCTTGTGGCTGAGGTCACTGTACTGGCTAAAGCCGTTCGACAAGGTTTGAATACCTTTGTAACTCACAAGGCCTGAAATGACGAAAAAGAGCAAGCAGATGGCATAACCCAGCTTGATCTTGAGCGCTATAGAAAGGTGGCGCATAACTATCCCTATATTTACCTGATTCCTTCATAGGGGAGTATTTCATAAAACAGCATTCTGGGCATGCTAAAGCGAATAGTTTGTGTAATAAGTAACGCTTTTGTTAGAAAAATCGGGTTTTTCGACATGCTTTCAACGAGTTGCGTATTTGAATTCAACCGCCTAACTTAAGGAATTAAGTGCTAACTTCCATGCATAGGATGTGATTTGTCGGTAAAATGGCAGAAAACCAATTTTAGAAATCGACTTCAAAGGTACGCGATGAACCCTTATAAACTTTATCTGGTGACTGACGACCAACAAGATCTAGAAACGCTTAAATTCGTGGTTGAACAAGCGGTTGCTGGTGGCGTCACTATGGTTCAAGTAAGAGAAAAACATGGGGACGTAAGAGCCTTCATTGAACGAGCACAAGCGGTTAAGTCGATTCTGGCTGGCTCAGGTGTTCCGCTGATCATCAATGACCGAGTGGACGTAGCATTGGCTGTCGACGCCGATGGTTTGCATCTGGGTCAATCGGATATGCCTGCAGAGTTAGCACGTAAGCTGATTGGTTCAGACAAGATTCTTGGGTTATCAATTGAAACTGAACAGCAGCTACAACAAGCAGATAGTTTGCCGATCGATTACATTGGTCTCAGTGCGATTTTTGCCACACCGACTAAGACGAATCTAAAGAAACATTGGGGTTATGAAGGCATTCAAATGGCTTTGAAAACAACGAAATTGCCGATTGTTGGTATCGGTGGAATCAACGAATCGAACATTCCGCAGTTGGTTCAGACAGGTATTCACGGCCTGGCGTTGGTATCAGCGATATGTCACGCAGAAGACCCGAAACAAGCGACCCAAGATTTGTTGTTTTTGATGGGAGAGTGAGTTTGTGGTGGCTAGAAAACAAATGAGACTCGTCATTTGTTTTCTAGTTAGAGCGCATTAAAGCGCTCGATGCAGTAGCCAGTAAAATTTGTGGTCTAACTTACTGAATACACAGAGCAACCGTGCCGATGACCATAAGAACGATCGCAGCGTACCAACCGTATTGTGCTGTTTTATCAGCCACAAACACCTTAATGTAGTTGATCTCTTCATGCGCCATTGCGATGAAGTCCATGTAGTTAATCGATAACTCACGGCTAGCTTCTTTTAGGTCTTGTTGAAGCTTGTTGAAAGACTCATCGATGAAGCCCTTTGTTTCCGAAGCAGACGGAGTAGCAGTTAACGCTAAGCTATTCCAAACCGCCATACGCGATTCATATTCGCTTTCACTGACACAATTAAGTACGCGTAAATCATACTCTCGTTTGTTACGCTCTTTACCCATTTTCTCAGGGCAAATATTTCTTAAAACGTTCACGACAAATTTTCCAAAAGGTTCATTTAGATATAAAAAAGCACTCAAAGAGCGCTCATAAATTGGGTGCGAATTAATATTCAAAAAGTGATCTATTTGAAACCGATATAAGCAACGGCAAGGCTGAGCGCTTATCTGGGAGATTTGAAGTTGGGTCAGTGGTGTTAAAGAGCGATTTGGGCCTGTCTATATTCGTTTGAAAAGACAAACCCGTTGGGATCGCATAGTAGTTATGTCACTTTGGGACATCAACTAGGGTGTTTTATCCACACGACAAAGATATTTATCGGCAAGATAAGCAGAAATGAGGTAGCGGTGGTGTGTTCCATGCCGATATTGAATCTCTGAATTGACGATGTTTTGAAAATAGAGATGTTTTGTAAACAGGGGAGGCTAGTTGGCTTGCCATTGATTGTACTGCAGTGAGTGCCCCTTAAGCTGCTCAATAAGGCTGGTGAGAACTGGGCCGTTGATGTGGCTGCGAGACACCAAACATCCCACTGGAGTAATCCAACCACCATGCTCGTGCGAAACAGGCAACGCCACAAGGTCGCCTTTTTGAATGCCTTCCATCACCATCATCTCGGGCACATTAGCCCAACCCACGTTCTGTTCAACGAGATCAACAATGGTCTTGTGGTTGTTGGCGTACCAAAGCATCGAGCTAATACCGTAGGTGAACCACAGTTCGCGTTGTTTTGAGCTGCGATGCACACATTGGCGATAGCGCTTTAGGTCTGAGTCTTGTACAACGGACATGCGACTCAGTTCGTGAGTGGCAGAGCTAACAGTTAGGAAACGCGCTTGGCCCAGCAAAAAGAAATCCATATCGACCTTCAGTTCGCCATCCGCGTAGATGATGCCAATCTGTGCTTTTCCTCGTCTTACTAGGTCTTCAACATCAAAGGTTGAGGTGGTAATGATATCGAAGTGTGTGATTGGAAATTGATCGGCGAGTGAGCTGATTATCTTAATGAAGCTCTTATCTATGATGCTTTCATCAACCGCAATGATCAGTTCGTGCTCATCTTCTTGGGTCAGCGATTCTACTTTTTGATCGAAGTACTTTTGCTGGTCAAGAATGGACTTAGCCACAGGCAATAACGCTTTACCTTTGCTGGTTAAAACGGGGATGTTTTTCTCTCGGTTAAACAGCTCTTGGTCAATGGCAATTTCGAGGTTGGCTATCGATTGGCTTACCCCAGACTGAGCTCGTTTCAGTTTGCGAGCGGCGGCAGAGAAAGAGCCACTTTCACACACCGTGACGAAGACTTTTAGTTGCTCAAAACTGTACATGTTATCTCTCGCTCAATACAAAATGGGGTACTTATACTTAAGCTATCACTAAACGTGATGGCTGTTAACTTTCTCTTATTGTTTTCGGTGACATAATTTCGGTAAGTCCACCATGTTATAAATTGCTATAGGAATGTATGAGTACGTTAGAGAGAGTTTTCCACTCGGTGTTGTTTGAAGTATTGGCCGTCACACTGTCAATTATAGGTTTAGCGATATTTACTGATCACGATGTGAATGCCTTATCAGGAACCATGATAGTTGTTGCGACTATCGCGATGATTTGGAACTA
This sequence comes from Vibrio sp. 10N.261.52.C2, assembly GCF_041471425.1. Lineage (NCBI taxonomy): Bacteria > Pseudomonadati > Pseudomonadota > Gammaproteobacteria > Vibrionales > Vibrionaceae > Vibrio > Vibrio sp. 10N.261.52.C2. The sequence goes on from NZ_JBFROH010000058.1 coordinate 61,392, forward strand.
CTGTTTTAACCGTATTTTTGATCGTTATTTCACGGGTGAAAAATCAAAGCGGACGCTCAAATTACGTGTTTTTCATGTCGTGCTATTTGAGGCTGGCTTGTTGATCGCGACGATCCCTGTGATGGCATACTTACTTAACGTGGGGTTATGGCAAGCATTTTTAATGGATATCGGCGTGACCATTTTTATTACCATTTACGCGTTTGTGTTTAATCTGATTTATGATCATATACGAGCATTCTGGGTACGCAGAGGGGAGCTAGCCGTTCAGTAATCTACCAAGTCAGTAAACACGAGCTTGGCCACTAACCGTTTGTTTATTCGTTATTTTGACGGAGATATTCGGTTAGTAGGCCTAGGTAACCCATCGTTTGTTCTGCTATCTTAAATAAGGTGATAATTTGAGTGCTTGAAAGAACAGATTAAGAGGAAAGGATGCCAGATACCTCTCAGATAATGACAGTGGTAGATAAGAAGGAAGTCGAGCTGTTCGCGGAACTGTTCAAACATATTGATGGTGAAATCTACACCTTACTACGCAGTGCCCAAATCCCTAATGATATTCTCACCAGTAATGACCATTACGATTATCTCCCTGAGACAACGGTTAAGAACGTGGTCAAGATTATGGGGGAATCTGCGTCGAGAGAAGAGTTTTCGCTGTTTATGTGGAGTTTTTGCAAGCAAACCTATGTACCAAGGTTTGTGGCTAAGCTAAGTCAGCAGGATTCATTGAAAAGCGCGCTAGACCAATTTGGTGAGCAGCTGAAGCTCGTATCCAATGGTGCGAATGTCTATACCAAGCAATCAGGAGGCAAGTGGTGGTTGGTTCGCGAGAAGCCGTTTACTAACGCGCCTTGGTTTAAGTTCGCTGAGCTGTTCTCTGTCATTTTCATCAACGAGCTACTTTTAGTATTAACGCAAGGGCGTTGGAAGCCGTCTGAGGTTGGCATTCAGAATGGCGATCTCGAATGCTTTCAATCTCTACCACAAATGGGCAGTGCTCAGTTTTATACGCATAGGCCGGTCACTGCCTTTGAGATCCCTGAAGATATCATGCTTGCACCGATTGTTTTACCCAAAATTGCTCAAGTACCAGATCTCACTAAGCCTTTACCTAGCTCATTCTTGAGCGCTTTTAAGCTTGTTATTAAACCTTATCTCACGATGGGGAAACTCCCAATTAGCTTAGCTTCTGAGATTCTGAATATTCATGTCAGAACGATCCAGCGTCGGTTGGAAAGTGAAGGGGTGGTCTACAAAACCTTGATTGAAGAGATGGTTCTTGAGCAGGTTTTAAAATTGCTTAAGCAGTCCGATTTATCGATCACACAAGTAGGCGCGAAGATGGGCTATTCCGATTCTTCCCACTTTACCCGAGCCTTTAAACGACAGATGAACATGACGCCAAGACAGTACCGAAAAGAGCACAGCTAAAACCAGTAAGTAAAAACAGGAGCCTGCACGCAGAATTATTTATTGTCACCAAATGGCCATTTATCAACCTTGAATACTGGCAATATCACTACTAAGTTATTGAATGTGGATGAGTTGTTTTTTTTAGCGAGTTTCGCGACCAATAAAAACATCTTTGAAACCTCATGACACTCATTAGTAGTTACGGAATCGTTATGGGAAGTGGACGCCACTAACAAACGGAATCAAGGTGTAAAAATGAAAAATGCAGGCTTAAAGCTCTCTGTTGTTGCTCTTTCGTGTTCATTTGCTCTTTCTGCAAATGCAGCATCAACGCTATTTACTAACGTCGATGTGTTCAATGGTACTGAAAACAAATTGTACGAAGACCATCATGTATTAGTCGAAGACAATCTTATCAAACAAATCTCTGCGAGCCCGATAGAGGCTGGTGACGCTGTAGTGATTGACGGCGAAGGCAAAACGTTAATGCCAGGTTTAATCGAAGGCCACGGACACTTATTGCTTAACGGCGGTAACCTAAGCGACCACGAAAACAACCGAACGATCGAAGAGTTAGCCGCGCGAGCGACAGTCAACGCGAACGCCGCGTTTCAATCGGGTTTCACCACGTGGCGTGATGCTGGTGGCTTGAATACTGGCTTACGTAAGACTATCGATTCAGGCATGTTGCCGGGCCCACGACTTTACACATCAGGCGCATTTATTGGCCCGACGGGTTCGCATGCCGATTTCAGTAACCTAACCACGGCTAACCAACACTTCTTTGGTTCATCGACCAGTATGGCGCGAAATAGCGTCAGCTTTAATGCCGACGGTATTACCGAAATCAAAGCGGCTGCTCGCCAAAACTTCAAGCAAGGCAATACGCAAATTAAGATCATGTCATCAGGTGGTGTGGCATCATCATTTGACCCTTGGCAGCTGAATGCGATGTCTGCGGAAGAAATTGAAGCCGCCGTTGAAATTGCTGATGCGTATGGCTCTTACGTGATGTCTCACGCTTACAGCAAAAAAGCGATCATGCGTAACTTGGATGCGGGTGTTAAAACGATCGAGCACGGTTTCATGTTCGATGGCGATATCGCCGACAAGATGGAAGATAAAGACGCCTACATCACAACTAACATGACCGCGTTTTCACCTTACCTGACACAGATCGAAGCGATTAACTCGAACCCAGCCTCTAAGCGTAAAGCGGAGTCGGCAACCAAAGCATTCAAAGACTACATCTCGAATGTAAACAAGTACCAACCGAAATGGGGTTTCCACACAGACTGTGTCGGTGACGTGGTTTCTTGTATCAAACAAACCGACCACACGATCTTCCTTGCAGGTAAAGAGTTAGGCAACTTCTTCACTTTGAAAGGGATGACATCGGTAAACGGTGAGATCGTTAAGTTATCTGGCGTGATGGACCCATACCCAGAGGGTAAGTTAGGCGTGATTGAAGCGGGCGCATACGCCGATATCATTATTGTTGAAGGCAACCCACTTGAAGACTTGTCAGTGATTGGGGCAAACGAAAAATGGTTTGATGCAGAGCCGCGCAGCCCTGAAATCGATACCATCAAAGTCATCATGAAAGACGGCAAAGTCTACAAAAACACGCTGTAACTCAGTTCGACAACTCAGTTAAAAATTAAGCTTTAATGGGTGACCTATTTGGGTAGGTCACCCCTCTTCAAGGTGTTCTATATGCAAAAAATGCTTTCTCTTATCCTGTCGGTGGCATCACTTACGGCCGTTGCTTTACCTACTTTTGCTGAAACAGCGATGAATCTTGAGTGGCAAGATCTGAACTCAGAGTCTCACGAAATGAAAGTAGAAATGCCGGATCTAACCGATCAACAAATGCGTCTATTACAAGGTGTGATAGCAATGAGTGCATCAGAGGAAGAGCAAGCTCAACAACAGGCTTTATTATTTAAACAAACGCTAAAAGAGCAAGGCGTGGACGCAGACGAAATGATCGCACTGCGTGATGAATACATGCAAACCATGAAAGCAAACGCCGAAGCTATTACGACAGAGTTTGATGGCAAGAAAGTACGAGTTCCCGGTTTCATCGTTCCACTGGAATTCTCAGAGGGAATGACAGCAACAGAGTTTCTGTTAGTGCCTGTGGCGGGTGCGTGCATCCACATGCCACCGCCTCCTGCAAACCAGATTGTGCGCGTGTCTTTTCCTGAAGGCTTTCAGGTACAGAACGTTCAGTATCCAGTGTGGGTAGAAGGTGACTTTAGCTCCAACAAAGTGACTGAAGAGGTCTTCCTAGTCGATGGTAAAAGTAACCTCACCATGGGTTATGAAATGAAAGCTTCGATGATCGAAGACTATTATGAAAAAGAAAATTAATGGTTGTCATCAAATGACAATTTTCAATGTGAGTAATAACTAAAATAAAACTAACTTAAAAAGCACTGGTGACATGATGAACTCAAGATTTTCTAAAGTAAGTATCGCAATTGTGATGGCGGCTAGCCCAATGAGCGGCGTTGTTTACGGCGCTAACTTTGAAGGCCCAGATTCTGTTGAAAATACAATTGCAGAGCAGAAAGCACAAAAGAAATCTTGGAGGGAGTCATTAGCTGAGGATGGTTTTACATTTGGTGCAGATTACTTTGCTTTGGGGCTGACCTCAGGAGATGGGGTTGGCGGCGATAGCGTTGATGCATCGTCGGGTGTGGCTCGATTATACGGTTCATGGCATCTATACGGAAAGGACACACAGAACTCAGGTAGCTTAGTTTGGAAGGTGGAACATAGACATGCCTATGGTGATACTGCGCCAAAAGACTATTCATTCGGCCCACTTGGCTATGTCGGTTCAATTGGCCCTGCATACAGTGACCAAGGGTTTCGTGTTACGGACTTAAATTGGAAGCAAAAAATTAACGATGGCAAAGGCACTATTGTTGTCGGTTGGCAGGATGTAACTAACTATGCGGATGTTTACGCTCTAGCAAGCCCATGGTCTGGCTTTACTAATTTGGCATTCTCGACAGGCTCTGGTGCGATGGGCTTACCTGATGATGGTGTACTTGCGCTTTCTGCTGGTCATATGTTGGGTGAGAATTTTTATGTGGTCGGTGGTATCGCGGACGCAAAGGGTAAATCAGATGACATTTTTGATGGCTTTGATACCGCTTTTGGCAGCGATGCCTCTTACTTCACCACACTGGAGTTAGGCTGGACGGCTTCGCAAGAGCAGATCTACACCGATAACTTCCATGTGACTTTCTGGGACTTTGGTGACGATACTCGTCATAGTAATAGCCTTGCTGCGGAAGGTGGCTCGGGCGTTAACTTCTCATGGAGCCAGTTCATGACTGATCAAGTGATGCCGTTTGTGCGAGGTGGTTTCTCTGAAGGGGATGTTGCCCTTTACGATAAGTCGATTTCTGTTGGTATGGGGTACTTTGGATTAGGAAAACCAACCAACAATTTAGGCGTGGCACTTAATTGGGCAGAAGTGAATGGTGATTCTTTTGCAGCTGATGCGAAAGCAATAAGTGGTAATACAGAGCAATGGACGGCTGAAATTTACTACAACATGCAACTCAACGATTTCATCCAAGTCACACCTGATATTCAATACATTAAAGATCCTGCGTTCTCCAATGAAAGTAGCGCTTGGGTGTTTGGTGTTAGAGCGAGAGTCTTTATCTAACTTCTCTGTTTGTTAATCGCTGAAACGTAAAGAATAGATGTAAAAAGTGAGCCTGTTCGGCTCACTTTTTTTGTCTTAGGTCTGTATCAAAAGCGGCTATGCTTTTTCGGCTTTGGGCGTATCATCGAGTGCGAAGTAGATCTTTGAAACAACAATCTCTGCGACCAAAATCGTGAATACCACAGCGAAGAACGCTACCACACCATTCCATGGGCCTGTGAAATCTACCTTGTCTCCAAATAAGATATTGATGGCTTCCAACATCACAAACTTAGAGCCCACCAAAATCACGTAACTGGATAAACCGCGATAAATCTTAGGTGCAGTCCCCGGTTTAGATTTGAAGTAATCCGCCAGCTTATGTTCTAAGCCTATAGACAATTTGAGTAATAGCTGCAGCAAAATCGCAGCTGCAAATGAGATGGTGAATGACTCGATATTGACGAAGTCCCAGTATTCATCAAAAAAATTAAGAACGGTTAAATCGACGAGTACCGCAAGGGTGTATCCGACAAAGAGTCGTTGGGGCGTATTAAATCCATATACTTTTTCTATATTGCTCATCTACTTCTTCCTGAGTAAAGGGTTATAAAAAACTTAGGAGTTAATCTTATAATTTTCAAACGCTTATTGTTTTATATGCGAAACAGGTCTTAAAGTCGGCTTGGCGTATTATGGTAAGTAAGGGTTTTAAGAATGATCCAAGATAAGACTCCAATTTAGACAGAGGCACATATGATTATTCATTTTAGAATCCAAGACGTAGAAGAGCTTTGGGGAGCCATCGATTTGGCAACGCTCTTGCAGTTGGAACTGAGAGCAGTATCAACCACACCGTTAACTCTCTGATTGAAATAGTTAAGTTACCAATTACACTTGAAGCATAAGTTTGAATGGAGTCAACTTAATGCTTTCACCCCAATCGCTGTATTCCTCTTCTATTGCTCTGATCTTAACTGGCCTTTTTTCATCCTCGGCCTATGCCTCAAATGAAGCGATTCAAAATCGTTTAGAGAAGATATTCGCGGCTTCTATAGCGTTGACTGACAGTGATGCGGTTTCTATTGGCTTTGTTGATTTTGACCCAAATTCATTTATCAATTTGAACGACAATGGTTTTGGCTCCGATAAAACCATCGATACTCGAAGCCAAGTGAGTGTGGGCTCCATTCCTTATTCTTCGGTGATTAACACCGATGATCCTGATCTTGACCTTATTTGGTCTGTGCGAGGGTCTTATGCGCTTTCTGAACAGGATATTGAAATCTCACCGGAAGTGACCTCTGACCGTCGTGTGAATCCGAATAAAGACTCAGTATTGGGCCTGTATGGCTTTTTCGGGGTTCAAAACCATTTAACCCAACGTTGGTCTATCGCGTATGGCTTAGGCACTCACTTGCTCTATTACCGCAATAAATATAAATACAACAACAGCTACTCTCAAGCATTTCAGTCTCAGCTAGACGGCTACGCGCTAAATACCTCAGCATGGGCATTGGTAGGTGAGCCGTCGGTCAAACTCAAGTATTTAAAGCAGCAAGAGTGGGGAAGCTGGAATGTCTCTTCTAGAGTGCGTTATTTCTATGGGGCTGGATGGGGTGAAGCGAACGATGGTGATATCGGTAACCCTGAAGGGATGCGATTTATTAATGAACTAGAGTTTAGGCAAAATGTCGCGCTCGATGCTTGGTCGTTAAACAACCCTCAGGTCCACTATAACTTTAGAAGAATCGATATAGCGGGGGATTTAACGGATCCTTTAGACACACACTATTACTATGAATTCGGCGCTGGGTTGGTGTTCGATGTCCCTTACGACTCTTACTTCTTTGATAACTTCGGTGTCGGGATTAACTTCAATTATGGCAGCTCACTCAGCGGTGGTAGTTTGCTCTTCTTACTCAATAATTAGCATAAGTTTTTGATCTTCAAAGTACCCATATAATTTGAATTTGTATGTGTCGTAAAATGGTAAATATCTTAGTGGAAACTTAGCCATCATAGTCATTCGCCCATCACTAGAGCAGACTATGAATAAGTTAAGTTTTGACCGAAAAATGCCGCTATACGTGGTGTCTACACTTGCCCTTAATATGGCAGTTAGCTTGTGGTTATTGAGTATGGCTTCTTCGGCAGTCATGGATTTTTCTGTGTGCGCGTTGTTTTTGCTCAGCACCCTCATTACTGCACGCCTATATCGACATGAAATGGCTCAAAGCAAGAATAACTTGTCGGAAGCGATCATTGATGGTGTCGCAGGTTTTATTGTCCTCGATAGTCAATTGAGGGTCATACAAGTGAATCAACAATTCTCTCGGGTTTCAGGTTATGCCTTTGACCAAGTCGAATCTCGTCCGATTTCTGAACTCTGTTTTATGAATAACAGCAGCCTAATCACGACCATTACTCGCTCACTCAAGGAAAACCAGAGATGGAAGGGTGAGTTGAGTGGAGTCAGTCGACTTGGTGAACATTTTACTGTGAATGTGGTTGTCGAAAAGTTAGTTGAAATACTGTCGCACAATAATAAATATGTGGTGACCTTTACCGATATTAGTCGACGCAAAGTATTAGAACGTCGATTAAGAATGTTGGTGGACACAGATTCTCTCACAGGGTGCTGGAACCGCCGCCGTTTTGATAAAGATCTTAACCATTATTCAAACTTAGCGGAGCGTTATGGTTACACGCATTCCTGTTTGGCGTTGATCGATTTAGATCATTTCAAGGCCATCAATGATAATCATGGTCATGACCAAGGTGATTCAGCGCTGAAAGAGGTCGCTGAACTGTTGAGAAACAACAGCCGAGACACTGATATCGTCGCGCGAGTAGGCGGAGAAGAGTTCGCTATCTTGATGCCTGAAACCAATTTGGCAGAAGCGTTTGAGGCGATGTATCGACTGAAAGAAGTGATTACCAAAGGGACAACATTGAACCTGACCGTGAGCAGTGGTGTGTCTGAAATACAGGCGCAAGCCGAAGCGACCTATCGCAGTGCAGATAAGGCACTTTACCGCGCTAAAGGTAACGGGCGAAATAGAGTGTGTAGCTCTAGCCCAGGCTGTGCTACTCCAATTGCCCTTGGTTAGATGTAGGCCATGCTTGGTTAATCAATCGAGCGAAGCCTAAGCCGAGATTGAGCGTTGGTAAATCTTCGGCGTAAGGCCAGACACACGCTTAAATGCACGAGAAAAATGAGAGATGTTGGTGTAACCGAGTTGGCTAGAAATGTAGGTCAGCGTGTGGCCTTCTTCCATCAGCTCGCAAGCTACAGAAAACATCAGGTTCTCTTTGATCTTTCGATAAGTGGTGTTTTCATTCTTGAGTTTGCGTTGGAACGTTCGCACTGAAAAGTTGAGCAGCTCTGCCGCCTCTTCAAGAGAGAGGTCTTGTTCTTTCATGTACGGTTTTAGAAGCTCATAAATACTATCGGTAAAGCTGGTATGCCACTCAATAAGTGTCGGTTTTGTACTGAGGTCTTTAGACGTAAGACGGATTGGGAGTTGTAAGATCTCATCAGGAATCTGCACAGCAGTCGACGAATGATCAACAAACAGTTGGCAGTTACTTGATACCAGTGTTTTGACGACATCGATGTCATGCCCTTGCAAGCGAACTTTAGTCGGTAACCATGGTGATTGCGATAAAATGGTTATTAACTCGATGATATAAATAACAGCGAAAGCTTCGCCCCATTGAAACATAGGGGAGTTGTCTTCCGGGGCTGTCCGGCAAAACCAGTTCTGACCGTGTTCTTGGATAAACTCGACTTTACTCCCCGGAGAGTCGTAGGAAAAAATCTTATCGATATGTTTGAGCGAATCTCCAATAGTTTCAAACTCGGTAAATTGATGCAAGACATGTGGGATTATTCGACGTCTAAATGCGAGACCAAGGACATCGGTAAACCGAGAGACACCCAGTTGAGATGAGGTCAAATAAATCAAACGCTTAATCGATTCTGATGGTACGAAATCGCTTTCCGACTCGATCAGATCTGGTGGTAAGCCGGAGTCTTTAAGCAATTCATGCAAGTTGAGTCCATAGTCAGTGAAGATTTGAACTAAGATCTTGGCATAACTTGTTTGTATTACTGGGACTTGGTACGGGTTAGCAGCCATGCTCAAATATCCTTGTGCATTGATATATTATTGGACGTGCATATCATTTACGATGTTTTGTTCAGTAAATCTAACCCTATTTACTTGAGTTTTCCATCGCCGGGTTTATTTTTAAAGTATTAATTTTATTGATGTTAGTTATCTAGAAGGGAGTCCCATGTCAGAAGTCAACGGGAATAAGCAAGAAGCCAATGAAGAAGTTGGTCAGCAAGAAAATGGAAAAGACAAAGTAAGAAAGGTCACAAACTACTTATTGTTATTCGTGGCGTTCATGTTGATCTTCAGTGTCATTTCAGACCGCATCATCCCTATTACTGATAATGCTCGTGTAAAAGGTTATATCGTTCCGATTAAGCCTGAGGTGTCGGGTAAAGTACTCGATATTCTGGTTCAACCTAACCAACTAGTTAATCAAGGCGATAAGCTAGCGATTCTCGATGAGTCTGACTACCTCATTGCAGTACAACAAGCTGAGCAAAACTTAGAGATCGCAGGTCAAAATGTTGGCGCTCAAACCGCGAGCATTGCTTCAGCACAAGCGAAACTCACCTCAGCCATTGTTGAAAGACAAAATACCAAACTGCAAGCTAAGCGTGTTTTAGAGATGGCCGATAAAGGTGTCGTTTCTAAATCAGATGCAGATAAAGCGCGAGCAGCACTAGCGACCTCTAGTGCGGCGGTTGTGAATGCAGAAGCTGACCTTGACCGTGCTAAGAAACAAATGGGTAAAGAAGGCGAAGAAAATAGCCAAGTGAAAGCGGCGTTACTGGCACTTGAACAAGCTCAATTGAATCTAGAGCGCACCGTGATTACTGCACCGACACAAGGTGGTGTCTCTAACTTTAGCCTGTCTGAAGGTTTCTATGCATCAGCAGGGCAAGCAATCATGACCTTTGTTTCAACCGAAGATATTTGGATTGAAGCTTATTATCGAGAGAACAGCCTAGGTAATGTAACGGTCGGTGATGAAGTTGAAGTGGCGTTAGATTTCGCACCGGGCAAAGTGGTAAAAGGGCGCGTAAGTAGTATCGATTGGGGTGTTGATTGGGGGCAAAATGACCATGCAGGTAAGCTTGCTCAAGCTAGCCAACAAACGGGTTGGTTGCGCCAAACACAGATGCTTCCCATAACCATTGAATTTGATAATGAAGAAGTGACAGGCATGCTCCGAGTGGGTGGCCAAGCGGATGTGATTGTTTATAGCGGCGATAACTTTGTATTCAACGCGATAGGCAAAGTATGGATTCGTTTGATTAGCGTATTGTCTTATGTCCGATAAGCCGATTCCTGACCAACAAACACAGCAACGGATCCTGCGATTTACGGTCGGGGTCACGTTGGCTGTTTTCTTGGCGGCGTGGATAAACTGGCCGCTTGCGTTTGTGGCGCCAGTGTTCACAGCTAAGTTCTTAATTGATAAACCAAATCTCCATAAAGAAACGGTCTACGAATTGCTCTTGGCCGTTGTGGTGACAATGGGGTTAGGTTTATTACTGTCGCGAGGAATTACCCATTATCCAATCCCATTGCTGATTTTAGTGGGGCTAATGATGCTTTGGGGCTACTACTTGTTTGTCGACCCAAAATGGAACCTGTTCGCCACCATACTGTTGATTGCGGTCTTGATGTTGCCATTCATGGCGATTGATAACCCTGGCGTTTCAGTCATGCTGGCCTCTGGCTTAGCGACCTCTGGTGTGGTTTCAGTAATGCTTTTTGCGTTAGTGCATGTGTTTTTCCCTGAGCCTAAATCGGCGTTTTCTGGCTTCGCTGCTGCGCCACTCGAAAAGAAACAGCGTTGGTATGCAGCCTTTAGGGCGATGATCATCTCCTATCCAGTGGTTTGTTTTTTCTTTATCTTTCAAATATCTGAAGCTTTACTGACAATGATGTTCATCGCGTTGTTATCGTTGATGATTACGTCAGAGAAGTCGATAAAGTTGAGCGCTTTTCTGGTGATAAGTAACGGTATCGGAGGATTGCTGGCGATTGCTGCTTTTTCAATTCTTTCCATAGTACCCAACATTGTCTTCTATTCTTTGTTTATAGGACTTATTGCCATTCTTATGGCTACCAAGATCTACACGGTTCCCGAAAAAGCACCTATTTTCGCCACTGCATTTAGTACGTTGCTCGTACTTGTTGGTAGCACATTGATGAGCTCCGGTGACATCGATAGCAACACCCTTATACGCATATTCCAATTAGTGTTAATTGGCATATATATGATTTTGGCTTCTCTATTCCTAGAAACACGGAATTGGAAGTTCCTACAAAATCAGCCTTAATTTTGTTTAACAAGGACGTCTCATGAAGTTAACCGATGATTTTTCAAAACAGGCGATAGACGCTGCCATCAAGATCGCAGCGATTGCCATGCTCGTGTATTGGTGTTTTTCGATTTTGCGCCCATTCATTCTTTTGGTGATATGGGGGGCGATCATTGCGACTGCGTTGTATCCAGTGGCGGTCGCAATTTCAAATAAAACCGGGATGTCGAAAGGTAAAGCCAGTGCATTGCTGAGCTTTATTGGTGTGATTCTTCTATTTATTCCTTTGGCGGCGCTTTCTTCTGGTATCTACACCAGCGCGACTGACCTGATGACAGGGCTTCAAGATGGCACATTGTCATTGCCTAAACCGAAAGAGTCCTTACAAGATATTCCATTCATAGGTGAGAAGGTTTATTCAACCTTGGTTGCCGCCTCCAACAATATTGAAGGCACTTTCATAAAGTATGCGGATGAACTTAAACAGTTTGCGACGAAAGCGGCTTCTGTTCTTGGCTCGTTAGGTGGCGGCTTTATTCAGTTCATCATCTCTACCATCATTGCGGGTGCATTCATGAGTAATGCCGATAAATGCAAAACCGGCGTGACTCACTTAGTGGCGCGTTTAACGGGCGGTAAAGGTGAAGAGTTGGTAGAGCTCTCTAAATCGACCGTGCGAAGCGTTGTGCAAGGTGTGATTGGTGTGGCTGTGATTCAATCCATGATGTCGGCAATCGGTTTGGTGATTGCAGGCGTTCCAGCAGCTGCGTTTTGGGCGCTAGCTGTGCTGCTCATTGCGATAATCCAACTTCCACCGATTCTCGCTCTATTACCGGCGATCATCTACATGTTCAGCGTTGAATCGACACTGGCGGCGAGCTTGTTCTTAGTGTGGTGTATTTTGGTGAGCGGCAGTGACGCTATCTTAAAGCCAGTATTGCTGAGCCGTGGCTCTCACATTCCAATGTTGGTAATTCTATTGGGTGCACTGGGCGGAATGGCGATGTCAGGCATCGTCGGTCTGTTTGTCGGTGCTGTGATACTGAGTTTAAGCTATGAGCTGATGATGGCGTGGCTTGGACTTGAAGAGAAAAACCAACAAGAAACTGAGAAAAAACCTGCAGAGGTCGAGGGAAAATAGATGAAGCCAGTCTCTAAAGACGACAACTTCTACTTCTTATTCTATGCACTGTTGGTGTTGTTTCTTGGTTGCGCGGTGATGCAGCAGTTTTATCCGCAAGGCCAGAAAACAATCCTATTTCTTATCATTATTACGTTGGCGAGTTCAATTGCCGGTATTCATAAAGAGCGAGCCTTGTATCGCTCTTGGTATGGGCTTTTATTGATTACGGCGCTCGTGTCTGGCGTGTTTTCATTTTTGGAAGGCTATAACCTGTCGATAGTGACGCTATCGGCGTTGGCTGTGTTCTTGTTTTCACACATTTACTCGGCGTTGAAGCAGGTGATGAAAGCCAAAACGGTGACACCCAATCACATCATCGGCTCCATCTGTATTTACTTGTTGCTAGGGTTTGCTTGGTCGACCATCTACTTGTTAATTTTAGAGATCTTTCCTAATGCCTTTAACGGGTTAGAAGAGCAAGTCTGGCTGACGAACTTGTTTAATGCGATGTACTTTAGCTTTATCACCTTGACTACGGTTGGTTACGGCGACATATCACCAGCTCTGCCTATTGCTCAATTCTTTGTGTTTATGGAATCCATTATCGGCAGCTTTTACTTAGCTATCATGGTGGCGAGTTTGGTGAGCATTCGACTTGCACAGTCTCAGTCCCAATAGAGCATTTACAAATAATAGAGCACATACAAACAAGCCCGGCAATCGCCGGGCTTGTTCTATTTTATGAGCTCAAAAGTCTCTTTAAGTTTGAACTCTGTGTGGGCGATGAACCTTAAGCTTCAGTGCCTTGAATCTTCTCTAATTCAGCGATAGTTGTTTGCGATACAAGCTGACCATCCATGTAATAGGTAACGTTTTGACCGTCTTTGATGCCCGTTAGAGTCGCTGTTTCACCAGATGTATAGACGATGTCCATTTGAATCGTGTTTTCGTCGATCTTAATCATCTCACCCGTTTCAATGGTGCGATTGTTAGAAATTGGGCCGACAGGGGCTTCTTTCAGGCTTGGGTCCAGCTCATCGTTCACTTTGAAGTGCGTGTCTGTTTTTGTATCAAATACGTGTGGTGAACCGCTGATAGGGTTTTTACCTGTCCAGAATTCAAGTGAGTTGAATACCACATAGTCTGCTGCGGTAGTAATACCGTATACAGGCGCTAATAAGAAGTTTACACCTGCACGGGCATAGCGGTTATCGACAACTTCAACGTTAAATTTCATCACTTTCCCTGTTACGGCGTTGCTGCCGATACAACCAGTTAGCGCAGAAGCCAAAACCGTTAGTCCTACAATTTTAAGTGCAATCTTTTTCATTTTAGTACCTGTATAAGTTAGAAGTCTGTTTCGTTGGAACAGGTGTAGTATGGTTTTTATTCGATGGTCAGTTTTACCATTTAGCGCCACTGACGATATAAAATGCACTCGGACTTTTGGCATCAAGCTAGGTATAAAACTGGGCACAAAAAAAGCGCGACCTAATAGGGCGCGCTTTGGGGTATTTAGATAAGTCGTAATGAAAACAACGACTCCCATATAGAATTACTTCATCACGTAGGTATAAGCCGATACGACAAGCCAGCGGAAAAATCGAAATAAAAGGGTAGTGGCTTTAAAGGCAAACTTGGCAATGGATACCATTGCTTCTGAACCAATGCTCACGCACTTATGCAAATCGGATTCTTTGTATTCTGAATAGGTCATCTGTTTTCTCATTTCTCGCGCTTGTCTTTCATATGTAAGTAACGACTCCTGTCTGGCGATATCCCCTGAGCGCGTAATGTACGAACTTTCGCCGATAGAGATTTACCATTTTATGCCAAGTGGGTTAATAACTAGCCAAAAGAGAAAGGGCTGAGAGAATTTAACGGCATAGCGAGGTGTAACTGATCAAGTTACCGAAAAAACGAGGGTAATAATGGTATGATCGCGAGCTCAGCACCATAAGTGATAAAGAATAGGAAACAGAATGACTCACCTTACCGAACAGCAAGAAGCTGCAATGGCGACGTTTAAAGAAAACTTACACCTTCCAAATGGTGGTTTTCATAAACTGATTATCGAGCTAAGTAAGGAGTATCAGCTGCCTTTCCAAAAGGTGCGTGCGGTTTTAAAGAAAGCTCAAAAAGATGTTGAACGACAAATACGAGAAGATTTTACCAGCGTTGATGACACAGTACTGAGCCAAGCGAATTGGGTAAACATCATTAAGTCGAAGCTTGTTGACTTAGCGGAAGAAAACCAAACGGTCATGGATAAGCTGCAACAAAACCTGAAGTATCAAAAAGTGTTGTCGGCAACCGAGGGTTCAATCGCAAGTGAAGACGAACGTGACGAGTTGATTGAAGAGTTGATTCAAGCTTATGAGAAAGAGGTATTCAAACCTTTACTGGCGATGCTGCATACAACAAAGCTGTATTGGAAGTTAATGCTGGTGGATGAGACATGTAAGATGAATGAAGAGAATCGTGAGAAATTCAGTGATTACCCTCAACACATGCAAGCTGCAGAACACTTATATACTCTTGATCAGAAGTTAAGGTCGATGCCGTTAACTTATTAGTCCATGAATGCACTGATAATGACTCAATGGTGATTTAGAGTTTGATATAAGTTGGTTTCAATAGAAGTACGATAACCTAGCTAGCGTTAGCCGCGTGTGAAATGCAAAAAGGGCTAGGTTTCAGATCTGTTTTACTTCTACTCTATTTTGTTCTGCTAGAGCGAATTGAGGGTGACATCTTTTACATCTTTGGGACTAGATGGTGTTTCTTTTGTAGCCTTTGGGAAATGCTATAGGAGTGTGAAATGTCCTAGGGTGTTTCCGTTGCCTGAAACGATAGTTCCGATGCTTTCTCGTTCATTAAATTCAAAGTCGATGAGATAGCTGTGATGTTGTAGCTTGGGCAATATGTGGCGGTGGAGTATATCGCTATTGAGCTGTCGAATCTCGGTGACCCATGAAATCTCTTCTTTGTGTAAATCTATTTTAATCTTGAGCATTTATTACCTTTTAGTTTATTGACTGTTTTTTCGCGTGATAGTTGGTACCAATGGGTTTGTCGTGTTGTTCTGCGTGACATAACTGTGCCTTGTGTTTATTACATTTGTATTTAAGTGCTCGATCTATTCTGACTTCGCTGACAAAAGAGCAAATGACGATAGATCGGTAGTAGGATCGAATTTAAAAGCTATTGAATGACTATCTGGGTGAAAGCTGACGCAGAGATGGTGTAACGAGGGAATCGAGAACTGTCTATGTGGAACTTGGACTTACTTTAGCATTAACAGCTCTATAGATTAGAGCCAGGTGGCGAACTATACGCCTAGTTTTCAAAATTACAACCCTATTTTCAATTAAATTCAAAAATATCTTTGGGTGATTTACCATCGGTTACTGAAGGTTAAATGAGCGAAGGTCAGGGATTTGACCATGATATCTCACTGAGTCTTGGCTTTTCAGCTGTTCGTATTCGTTGTCATTAGTGGGTTTAATTGATCAGCTAATTTGGTGATGATTAAGTCTCTGTTGTATATGATCTTTACATTGTAAATTACAATCCATGATTTTGGGGTTCAGCGTTGTAATTACAGGGTTTTTGGGTGCTTTCCCCATCTGTTTTTTTCTTCAGGTTGATGAGTATTTTCCTCTTCGCGTCTTTTTGATATTTCTGATTCCTAATACCTCTCCTGACTACGCAAAATATGAATACTCACTTTTACGTTTCTGAATAATAAAGTTGTTGTATCGCCAATTTAGTGCAAATATAATTGATAATAGTTCTCACTTGCGTTACAAGTTTGTTGTCAATCCAATGACAGACTTTAAATTATCGTTATTTAGCAGTTGTGTACGCCCCATGCTCGTCTATGAGTAATGTGACTTTCATTGTCATGAGTGGTGGTTTGTATCAATGGCAAAGGAAGAAACATGAAGAAAACAATCAATTCAGTTCGCCAGTTATTGAGCGGGCTTGCCATCGTTCTAGCATCATCATTCATGATGACCGCGCATGCGGAAACCGTCACCATTGAGCATGTGAAAGGCACAGCGCAGTTTACTGAAGTACCACAGCGAGTGGTGGTTCTAGGCCACGGTAGCTTAGACGTGCTCGATAAAATTGGTGTACAGCCAGTTGGCGCGCCTCATAGCTTGCTGCCTGATTACCTAGCTTCGTACAAAGATACGACGGCAAATACAGGCTCTTTAAGCGAACCTGATTTTGAAGCTATCTACATGTTGAAGCCTGACATCATCATCGCGGAAAACCGCATGCTTAAGGTTTACGACAAACTGGCACAAATTGCTCCTACTGTCATGTTTTCTATTGAAGGCGACAAGTACTGGGCTGATGCTCAGCAAAACTGGCGTGTGCTAGGCGACATCTTTGGTAAGCAAGCTGAAGTCGAAGCGATCATTAAAGAGACTCAAGCTTCTATCACAGCGGTAAACGACAAAGTAGCGTCTGACGAAACTTCAGCAATGATGCTAATGAACAACGGCAACAACATTGCGATGTTCAACAAAGGCAGCCGTTTCTCTATCATCTTTGATGACTTTGGTTTCGTGGAATCAAAGAGTGCAACCGTGGCTCCGATTAAAGGAACACACGGCAACCTAATCTCTTTTGAATACATAGCTGATGCAAAACCTGAAGTGCTTTACGTGCTTGACCGCGAAAAAGCGATTGGTAAATCAGAAGGACGCGCACAACAACTGTTTGATAACCCACTGGTTGCGGCAACACCTGCAGCGCAGCACGGCAATATCGTTTACCTTGATTCAAGTGCTTGGTATTTGGCTGGTGGCGGTGTGACAGCGATTCATAGAATGCTTAGTGACATTGAACGTACGATTCAATAGTTACTAACCATCAGATTTTCGGGCTTATAAGAGTGTTCTTATAAGCCCTTTTTCACTTTTTTATACGGGCTACCCGAGACCTATCTTTAGTATTATTCCTATGTTGAAACCCATTGCAGCTGCTGTATTTCTTGTTGTGTTATGCGTTGCGTCATTGATGATTGGAGTCGCTGAAATCAGTTTTAGTGACTTCTTCAATGGCAACCAACACGCCAATTCTATTTATATTGTTAGTCGGATTCCTCGACTACTCGCGATCGTGCTTGCCGGAGCGGGATTGAGTGTTTCTGGCTTGATCATGCAGCAAATCGTACAGAACAAGTTTGCCGCGCCTTCGACGATGGGCACCATTGACTGTGCGATGTTGGGTTACATTGTCGGCATTCTAGTGCTAGGCAATGCTGCGCAATGGAGCTACTTAGGCTTTATCTTCGCGTTTGCAGTGTTTGGCACCATGCTATTGGTTCGCTTCCTACAACACCTCAAGTTTAAGAACGCGGTATTGGTGCCTTTGATTGGCATTATGTATGGCAACGTTGTTTCGTCTCTAACAACCTTTATTGCTTATAAGTACGACTTAGTACAAACCATGTCGGCATGGACTATGGCGAACTTTGCGAGCGTGTTGCAGGGCAGCTATGAAATCCTTTATCTCGCGGTGCCTGCTTGTGTATTGGCTTACTATTTCGCGAGCCAGTTCAGTGCGGCGAGCATCGGTGAGAGCTTCGCGAAAAACATCGGTTTGAATTATCAGAAGATCGTCTTCATTGGTGTTGCGTTAGTGGCTATCAGTGCCTCCTCTGTGGTGATGATCGTTGGTGTTATCCCATTCCTTGGCCTTATCGTGCCGAATATCGTGTCGCTGATGATGGGCGATAACATGAAGAAGATTCTGCCTTGGACTGCCTACTGGGGGGTGATCTTGGTGTTGGCTTGTGACCTGCTAGCTCGAATCGTCATCTTCCCTTATGAGATTCCAATCTCGATGGTAATCAGCATCTTTGGTGGCATGATTTTTATTTACCTAATCATGAGAGACAAGTCGAATGCGTGATTCAGTAAAAATTGCGATTCTGGCTATCGCGTCTTTGGGTATGACAGCGCTATTCATCGGGCAGGGGCTGACGTGGGATAACTACGAGTTCTTCTTGTCTCTGCGCCTACCAAAATTGCTGTCGATTGTGTTGGCGGCGGTAGCGATCTCGGCGTCGTCATTGGTTTTCCAAACCATTACTAATAACCGAATTCTAACCCCCTCCATCTTGGGCTTTGACAGCTTGTATATGCTGGTACAAACGGTACTTCTGTTTGTGTTTGGCAGTGCTAGCTTCTGGGTGATTGACTCGATCGCAAACTTTTCGATGTCTGTGACTGTGATGATCTTGTTCTCGTTTGCTCTGTTCCATTTCTACTTTAAGAGCAAGCGAAACAACGTATTCACACTGCTGTTGATAGGCATCGTATGTGGCAGCGTATTCTCGAGTTTGTCTAACTTCTTGGCGATGTTGATTGACCCGAACGAGTTCGCGGTGCTGCAGAATGTGATGTTCGCAAGTTTCAATAACGTGAAAGGCGAGTTGGTTTACCTCAGCCTTATTCCTTTGGGTTTGAGCTTGCTTGGCCTTTGGTTGTTAGCGCCTAAGCTTGATGTACTTTGGCTTGGTGTTGATAACGCAACAAGCTTGGGTGTGAACACCAAACGACTGACTCAGATTACCTTGGTGATTGTGTCAGTGATGGTCGCGGTATCGACTGCTTTGGTTGGCCCAGTGCTGTTCTTTGGTTTGATCACCGTGAGCTTAGCTCGTCAGATATTCAAATCTTATCAACATCGTGTGCTTATCATCGCAAGCAGTTTGTTAGCGGTCGTTCTATTGGTTTCAGGCCAATGGTTTATCGAAAAAGTAATGGCGTTTGAAACCACAGTGAGTGTGATCATTAACTTGGTCGGTGGTTTGTATTTTATGTTCTTGTTGTTACGCACCAGAATTCAGTAAAGGTAGTAAGTAGTGATTAAATTAACAGGTTTAACTAAGAAGTATGGCAAGTCACTCGTGGTTGATGATGCCAGTGCTATGTTCCCGAAAGGCGAAGTGACTTCTATCATTGGCCCAAATGGTGCGGGTAAAAGTACACTGCTTTCAATGGCGAGCCGCTTAACAGACAGCGACGCGGGTGAAGTGGTCATTGGCGATAAGTTACTGGCTGAGTGGGATACCAAAGAGCTAGCGAAGCACCTTGCCGTGTTAAGACAATCAAATAACATCAACATGCGATTTACGATTCGTGAATTGGTCTGTTTTGGTCGTTTCCCACACTCTCAAGGTCGCTTGAAAGACGAAGATCATAAGATCGTCGATACAGCACTAGAACACCTTGGCATTACTGACATCCAAAACAAATACCTTGATGAGTTGAGTGGCGGTCAGCGTCAAATGGCGTTTATCGCGATGGTTGTGGCGCAAGATACGGATTATGTGTTCTTAGATGAGCCTCTGAACAATCTTGATATTAAACACTCGGTCGAAATTATGCAGACGTTGCGTCGTTTAGCGCATGAGTTCAATAAAGCGGTCGTTATCGTGATTCATGACATCAACTTCGCTTCTTGTTACTCAGATAACATTGTTGCGATGAAGAAAGGCAAAGTGGTTAAGTCGGGTAAGGTTTCGGAAGTGGTTGAAAAATCAGTGATGGAGTCTATCTACGAGATCCCATTTGAGATTCGTGAGTTCGATGGTGTTCGAATCTGTATGTATTATTCTGGTCGTTAGATTACTGAATAACTCGGTTGTTTTGCTTTCTAGCCGTTGAACGAAAAGAGCTCCCATATGAGGAGCTCTTTTTGTTTTCGGATAGTATCTGTGTTGTTAGTGAAATGTTGCAATGCAAAGGTAATTCCCCTTGTATAATAATAACTTAACTGACGTAATATTGACTGGTCGTACTTCTAATAACGCCAGTTTGAAGTCACTCACAGATCTACTCTTCATTTTTGAAAATCAATTGCTTTTTTTTCTACTTAACCTCTGGAAACCGTTCTACACTAGGGCTATAACTGTTTGATTTGTATACGAGGTATCAATGAGTCGGAAACCCATAGTGTTAGTCGTGGATGACACCCCAAGTAACTTGGATGTGTTAACGGCAATACTCAAAGATACTTATCAAGTGAAAGTAGCGATTAACGGCACAATTGGTATCAAAATTGCGAAGATGGTGCCGCAGCCAGACCTTATCCTCCTTGATATCATGATGCCTGACATCGATGGTTACGAGGTGTGCCGCCAACTTAAAGCTCAGCCGAATACGGCTCACATTCCTATCATTTTCGTGACCGCCACAATTGGTCCAGAAGCCGAAGTAAAAGGGCTCTCCTTGGGGGCTGTCGATTACCTAACCAAGCCGATAACCCCTGCAATTGCACTCCAGCGTGTGAAAACGCATATCGCACTTTATGACCAACAACGCGCGTTGTTTAGTCAGGTAAAAGAGAAAACTCAAGAGATCAATCTCGGTAAGCTAGAAACACTGAACATACTGGGTAGAGCTGCTGAATTTAAAGACAATGAAACAGGCATGCACGTTAAGCGTATGAGTCACTACTGTGAAGTGCTAGCTAAAGCCTTGGGAATGACTGACGAAGATGCCGAGACGTTGCGTGATGCAGCACCAATGCATGATATTGGCAAGATCGGTATTCCTGATAGCGTATTACTCAAGCCGGGTAAATTGGACGCCGACGAGTGGACAATTATGCAAAAGCATGTCGAATATGGTGTTGATATACTTGGTAGGCAGAGTGATTCCAAACTGATGCGTATGGCTATTCAGGTGGCGCAATATCATCACGAAAAATGGGATGGCAGTGGTTATCCAAACCAGATAGCTGGTGAAGGTATCCCATTGGTTGGAAGAATTGCGGCTGTTGCTGATGTGTTTGATGCCCTGACCGCAGAGCGCCCTTATAAAAAAGCTTGGAGTATTGATGAGGCGCTGAACTTGTTTGAAGAACAGAAAGGCAAACATTTTGATCCAACTATCGTTGATGTGTTTTTTCTGAAGTTACCTGAGATTCTAGCAATTAAAGAGAAATTTAGAGATGAGTGATGGCTTGATGTTGTCGCTAAATCGTTTGGTTGTTTTTCTGGTCATTACACTTGTGGTGTGGTCGCTGCTAATGCGATCTACGAATGCTGCTGAGGTAACAGATACTGAGTTAAATCAGTGGTTGGGAAACCAACCTACGGTAACTTTTGTTGTCTTGGCCAACCATTATCCTTACTCATTCATCGATGATGATGGGCAGGTTTCTGGGATCATCAAAGATTGGACATTAGATCTTGAACAGCGTTTTGGTGTTCATGTTCGGTTTGTCACAGTTAACTCGCGTGTCGAGGCTAAAGCCGCGTTAGTCGACGGGCGAGGCGATGTATTTCCATTCCAACAGTTCGACCCAAGTGAAGGTGGCCGTTTTCTTGCGAGTGCTCCCTATATTCCTTATCAGGTCGCAGTGATTGTTCCCATCGACAACAAACTCGATGGAAACCTAGATCAAAATAATAAACGCCGTATTGCGATGGTTAACGAAAATATCGATTTGGAGCGAGCCGGTGTCAAATTGAGTTCTATTGAGCGAGTGAATTTTGATAACGTTATTGATGCAGTACGTGCGTTAGGGGCCGGGGATGTCGAAGGCATGGTCGGTGAACCTATCACCACTATGGATCTTGCGAAAAAGATTGGCGTTCATGATTTAGCGGTAAACTATGTTCTGGAGCATTGGAAAAGGTTTGAAGCATCAATGGTGATTCGAACCGATGAACCAGAACTGCTGACGCTAATCAACAAACAGATTGAAACCTTCGACGTTGATAACAAGAACCAGATTTTATCGAAGTGGCTAGACAGTTCCCCCTATCGAGTGCCGCTAAAAGGCGTGTTTGGCTTTGGTAACCCTCCGTATATTTACCCAGACAGCACCGCAGTCGGGCTACAGTACGACATTCTTCAGCGTGCACTGAATGACATGGGATATAAACTAGGTGACGTTGTCACACTTCCACCTAGCGCCGCTAAAAAAGCCATCGATAACAATAATTCTATAGCCTTTTTTTCTGGTGTTCAGTTTGATGATCCTAATGCGCACTTTTTAAGTGATAACGTTTTTAATGTTGAGTTTGTTCCTGTTTCACTAACTCGCCGCAAACTCCAACTTCAATCCCCAAAAGACCTATCATTAGGGGCGTTATTGTTCGACGAAACATCCACAATTAAAAACTCTGTTGAAGTTCTGAAGAGTAAGTTAGACATTGATCGTATTGAAGATTACGAAGATCTTGAATCAGCATTCTCGCAGTTGAGGGCTCAAAATGTTGACCTGCTAATGGTTGAACGAAGAGTGCTAGAGTGGTTTATCACCAACACTCGTTTTATTGAAATGGCAGAGCTAACGCTACATGACGAGTATAAAGTTGAGTATCCGATCTATGTGGACTTTAAGAGTGAAGAAATCAGAGATAGCTTCAATGCCGCAATTAAAAGGCTTAAACAGGAGGATGACGGCTTAAACCAAATTATCGAGATGCAGGTTCAGAGTGATTTAAGCCTAGTCCTTAAAAAAGCGAATATTATCGCGCAAATATCTGCGTATTTTATCGTCAACGACCGCTTTGAAGAGTTGACGGAAGTGTTTGAAATTTTCGACACGGACAGTTCTTTTCAGGTGATCACCGCACAAGCGGATAACAATAGTCGCCCGATCAAATCTTGGTACATAGGCAACCTAGTTGATCAATATGGAGAGAAGAAAAATACCTCTCACTTTTCATCAGTCACCAAGGTGGCGAATTATAGGACCAAGGGAGGGAGTATCAACTCTGGTTCGATGACTTTCTACTTTGATGTTAATTCGTTAGAGCGGAACTATGTTTATTTTCCATCTGTCGAACAATTTAGTTCATTCGGAGATGCGGCGAAACGCTATATTGCGGATGTTTATCAAGCGAGTAACTTGACTGGAGAGATCCTAAATCTAAGCCAAAAAGAGAGGGCGTGGATTAAAGATAATCCGGATGTACGTATAGGTATCGATCCGAATTCGTTACCTTATGAAGCGGTATCCAATACCGGTGAATACATCGGGATGATTGATGATTATCTAACGCTGATTGAACAAAAAACAGGGCTAAGTATTCAGCATGTTGACGTGGCGAATTGGTCTGAGACCCGAAGCTTGGTTGATCATCATGAAGTGGAACTGGTCTCAGCAGCTCAAGAGAATCGTTCGTTAGGAGATAACGTCAAAGCAGCTAAAAGCTTGTTTTCAAGTCGTTTGGCCATTGCATCGAGAAGAGACGTTAGTAGCTTGGTACTTGAAGAAGCTGATGGTTGGAAAATCGGTATATTGAAGAATGCGGCAAATACTAACGCGATTTTATATAAGTACCCGAACGTTGAGTGGGTAGAGGTAGAATCCACGGCCGATGGGCTCAACCGATTGGATGATAAAACCTTAGACGGCATGGTCGACACTGTTGATGTCCTCAATTACCTCATTGATTCATTTGGTCATCGAGAGATTGGAATTGTCGGACGACTTGATTTTTTCCTTTCACCCACCTTACATGTCATCAAATCTGAGCCTTTGCTTTATTCGATTGTGAATAAGGCGATTGAGAGTATTTCTGCTGAAGAACATCAAAAGATATCGGCGAAGTGGGCGGCGCCAAAAGCGATAGAAAGAGTTAATTATCAATTGGTTTACACCATTTCGGTTTTTTCTCTGGTGATCCTTCTTCTTATTATTTTCTGGAATCGTAAATTAACTAAGCAGATCAGTATTGCTAAGGAAGCAACCGAAGCTCTGGAAAAGGCGCAGAACCAACTCTACAACATGCTAAATAGCTCTCCAATTGCAGCCAGCGTGGTATTTGAAGAAGAGGTTCGTTACGCGAACGATACGGCAAAACGTTTGTTTGGCGTGGAAAATCAGGCGTTGTCTTCTATCGACGTCGCTGCTATCCATGACTCGCTGAGCGTTCGTGATGGCGTGCATAAAGAGCTCGACCTTAACGGTAAAGTTGAAAATAGGGAGTTGGTACTCAGAAAATCTGATGGAACCCGATTTGTTGCTTTGGTCAGTTACTATCTTTTTGAGATTGATGGGGAAGTCGCCACACTATTTTGGGCATTCGATATTTCAGAAATGAAGCGCCTTAACGAACAATTGGAAGAAGAAAAACAGAGAGCCGATTTGGCGAGCCAAGCTAAATCGGAATTCTTAGCCAATATGAGCCATGAGATAAGAACCCCAATGAATGCCATTATTGGCTTGTCTTATCTGGCGATCGGCGAAATATCTAATCCTGTCGCTCGAAATTACATTGAGAAAGTGCACCGTTCTGGCCATTCGTTACTCGGTATCATCAATGACATCCTTGATTTTTCAAAGATAGAAGCAGGGCAACTTGTTATTGATAACGTCCCGTTTGATCCCGTAACGACCTTTAAAGATGTGATTGAACTAATGGAGTCGAAAGCAGCTGAGAAACAACTCAATTTGTCGATGGTCATCGATCCAGAGTTAGACACGCCACTACAAGGCGATCCATTGAGGTTGTTCCAAGTCATACTCAACCTTGTGGGCAACGCGATTAAGTTTACGGAACAAGGCAGCGTAGCATTAACGGTGGAGCATGTTGACTCGAACGACAGCAGCCTAACCATGAGAGTGAGTGTGATGGATACCGGGATAGGCATTTCGGATGAGAACCGTCACAAGCTGTTTGAAGCCTTTAGCCAAGCGGATACCACAACGACACGTCGGTTTGGCGGTACAGGGCTTGGGCTCAACATTAGCCAGAAATTAGTTCATGCGATGGGCAGTCAAATTACGGTAGAGAGTGTTTACGGGCAAGGCAGTGAGTTCTCCTTTGTACTGACATTGCCACGCTCAAGCTCGGATGCGTTAGCCGACTTCAAAGCTCAAGAGTTGCAACTGGATTATCAGATAGAGTTCAAAGGGCAAAGAGTGCTATTGGTTGAAGACAATGAGCTGAACCAAGATCTCGCCTTAGCATTTTTCAGTCGCTCTAAATTAAATGCCGATCTTGCTGAAAACGGAAAGGAAGCGCTGGAGTTAGCTAAAAACAACGACTACGAAATAATCTTCATGGATCTTCAAATGCCGATTATGGACGGCTTTGAAGCTACCCGTTTGATTCGTGAATTCGATATAGATGTACCGATTATTGCAATGTCAGCCAATGTTTTTGCTGATGCGAAACAACGAGCGAGGGCGTCGGGCATCACGGACTTCTTGGATAAGCCTATTGTTATTGATAAAGCGATGTCTTTGATTACTCGATACATTGTTCCTGAGGTCTTAGTTGAAGGTCGAGCGCCATCAGACACCTCTTCAGATACGATACTGGCCAGTGATTCTGATAATAGTTCGGAATTACACTCCGATACTCAAACAGAGCAGCCTGTTTTCTCTCAGTCGAGGTTTGAGCACCTGACTTATCATGATGTGAAGCTGCAAGCCCAAATGCTTGATAGGTTCTGCCAAGGATCGCCAGACATTATGTCGGATGCTTTTGATAACTTAGTACAAGGCGATTGGGAAACGTTAGAGCGTAATCTACATACCTTAAAAAGCATGGCAGCTTCGATTGGTGGATTGCGATTGGCAGAGTTACTCAGTGATTTAGAAAGCAAAGCGCATAACAAGGCGTGTGATGAAGCAGATCTTAAGCAAGGCGAACTTGGGTTAATCGAACTGATTAAAGCAGTTGAGATCAGCTTTGATGTGTCTGGTGTTGGGGGATTCAATACGACAAGTACTGAAGAAGCCGATGCGAGTCTTGCTGATACCTCTGATTCACCGAGCATCACGTCAGAACAGCATGCTCAGTTGCTATCACTGCTGGATGCTTATGATAACGATGCAACTCAATATGTGACTGAGTTACTGGCACAGTATCCACATTCTGTTGTTCTCAAAGATGTTCGAAGTGCGTTAGATAATTATGACTTTGAACGAGCAAAAGAGGGGCTTGGCGCTTCTGAGTAGTTGTCTTTTATAAATATCACTTCAACATTAAAGCCTTTAGCTCTTATAGCGAAATAACTAGCTAGCTAAAGGCTTTAAATCTATCTATACCGAACTAACGACTCACGTTCTGTTTGATTAGCTCAACAACCGTATCGTATCGGTGCGGCAGTTTTCGGTTTCGTTTTTGAACCAGATACAGCGTTTCCTCTACTTCTACCTTTGGCGGCACAACGTGTAGCTTGTCTCTATCTGGGAAGTGTTCAACCGCGCCAGCCGGTAACACGGTAAAACCTAATCCTTTTGATACGGGTAGCAAGATCTGGTGAAGCTGATTGATGTAGCCAGATCTTGGTATCTCATTAACGTTGATGTTCGCTAAGTCTTTATCTCCGCAAAGGTCGAAATACAAAGACAGATAATGTGCAGAATCTGGGTGGGCAATCAGGCCAATGTCATTCAATACTTGCGGCGTTATCTCTAAATCAGCAAGGCTGTGGTGAACAATAAGACACAGTGCTTCTTTGCCGATGACTTGGCTTTGGTAGTAGCTGTCGTTCGGGGAATGCCTAACAATGCCGATATCGGTAGTGCCTTCGCTTAGGTCATTCAATATCTTTTTGTTTGGAGCGGCTTCTAAGTTAATGCTGAGCTCTTGGTGTTGCTGTTGAAGTTCAAGAAGCTTGGGATACAGACGCAAAGAGAGTGAGCCAGAGCAAGACAAGTGACATTGTCCAGCATAAGGGTTATCAAAACTCAGAGACTCAAAAAGATCTTCTTGGTCTTTCTCTAGTTTGATCGCATAGCGATACATAATCCGACCCTGTTCGGTCAGTTCGAAGCTCTTGTTTTCTCGAGATAGCAGGTCACAATTACAAGCTTGTTCAAGCTTCTTGATGTGTTGGCTGACTCCAGGTTGTGTCATATACAACTTTTCTGCCGTTTGGGTGAAATGGCCAACTTCAACCAGAGTCTTAAACGTATTGAGCCAAAGTGGATTAATCATACTCACCTTCAAATACTAAAGCCTATAAATAACAAAGCCAATAAATAACAGAAAATTATTATTATCTTAAGTAATGATAATTTCAACTCTAGCGTCTTAAGTAACGCTAATCAAAGTCATGTGGTGGTAGCACTTTATATTGGTCTATTGGTCTATTGGTCGCTTTGTAGAGTTGCTATGAGTAACAAAGTGTTGCGACTTTGTTGAATTTTTGGTCTATTGACCAACTGTGCTCATATTTAGGAACGAAGATGAATAGAAATGTTTGGCTGCTTTCACTGTGTCAGGCCTTGTTGATGACGGGTAACATATTACTGATCTCTGTGATTGGTTTGATCGGTAAGCAGATTGCACCCAGTGTCAGCATGATCACCTTGCCGGTTGCACTGCAGTTTTTGGGTTTAATGGCAGCCACTATTCCAGCATCTTTAATTTCAGGCAAGTTAGGGAGAAAGCGAGGATTTAGCATTGGTAATGTGGTTGGCATTACAGGAGCTAGTCTTGCCACCTACGCACTGTCTCAACAACATTTCTATTTGTTTTGTTTCGCTACGTTCTTACTTGGGATAGGCATAGGTTTTGGCACGCTTTATCGTTTTGCTGCAATCGAGGTGTGTGATGAAAATGCCCGTCACCGAGCGATCTCTATCTCTATGGCTGGTGGCGTTTTAGCCGCGGTATTAGGACCAAATTTGGCGATTATGTCGCAACAGTGGTCGCAAGATGGCTTGTACATTGGTGCTTTTGCTTCTTTGATTGGATTGAACATTCTTGCGTTACTCATCTTACAAACAATTCAGTTTCCTAAAGTCTCTTTTAATAGTCAGGCTCCCAAAGCCGATCCTTTAGGTGTGATCGTTAAAGCGCCGAACTTTATTGGTGCGGTCTTTGCGGCCATGGTTGCTTACGCCGTAATGAACATTTTGATGACTGCAACACCATTGGCGATGATTGGTTGCGGATTCGATTTTACTAAAGCTGCTGGTGTGATTGAGTGGCACGTGTTGGGCATGTTTGTACCTGCATTTTTTACCGGATCACTTATCGAGAGGTTTGGCTCAAGAATGATGATCTTGGCAGGCGGGATTCTGTTTGTCGTCTGTATCGCGATTAACATTCATGGCGAATCTATTTGGCACTTCAGAGCGGCCTTGGTTGTGCTTGGTGTGGGTTGGAACTTCATGTTTATCGCGGCAACAGGTTTGTTTAGTCAGTCCTACCAATCGCAGAATAAAGCTAAGGCACAAGCGTTTAATGAATTTATTGTCTTTGGCTGTGTGACTATTACAGCGATGCTCTCTGGTTGGCTAGAATCGACAGCAGGGTGGCAGAACCTCAATATCTACGTATTGCCATTCGTGTTAGCTGTTATCTTGCTGTTCGCATTTAGTGCTCGTAAATCGCGTATTCAAAAGCAGCCTGTGTAATGGCTCATCGAATGGTGGTTCAGTAAATTCGTTACTGTGATTAGAACCCTAGTATCTCGAACTACGACCAATAAAAAGCCCTACCAAATCGGTAGGGCTTTTGCTTACGGCTTAAATAATAACGTTTCCTTAAAACTGCTGTCTTGGCTCATGCTCGAAGACAACAGTGCTTAAGCTTGCTTGTAAGTACGTGTGATAGAGCCGCGTACTTATTTTGATGGTCTATCGTTTAAGACCTAAGACCTAAGACCTAAGACCCAAGATGAGCTACAGGTCGACCAAAATTGTCTTAGTTGTAATCCCACCTTGGTCATCGATTATCTTCAGTGTCACCTCGTGCTCTCCGTATGAAGGGAAGATTGAAGTGAATGTGCGACCTCGTTTCACCTTTCCGTTTGGAAGTGTCCACTCGGTATCAACAATACGACCATCGCTGTCTGAACTCGTAGACCACATGGTTACCCAGCGACCCAAGTGAATGTACTTTGCACTCGCTTCTGGAAGGGCGTTTGGAGATTCAACACTCACTACGGAGCTAAATGAATCGGTAGCGCCTTTGTCGTCAACAACAGTCAAGTTCACCGTGTATTCACCGGCTTGCTCGTAAGACCAAGTTGGTGCCACTTCGTTACTTGTTGTGCCGTTGCCAAAGTCCCATAGATAACTGACGATCTCACCGTCTTGATCAGAACTGAAGTTACGTGCAGAAACGTTCAGGCCAGTGACATTGAGCTCGAAGTTCGCACTAGGGGCGACGTTGTGTTGGCTTACTTTCGATAAGCGAACCACGCCGTATTCGTTGTTGTCACTCTGATTCACAATATCAACGGCTAAGCCAAACTCCGTTAGGATACGTCCTGAATCAGGCGCTTGAGGCGATGTGTAATCTTGGTCATCCGAGAAGCTAGCATTGCCAACCAAACGGGTATCTTCGAGTACATCGTTATCGCTGTTTACAAGACGCATTGGAGTATGATCTTTGAGTGAAAACGCTGCGTCTCGAACTTGGTAGCGTGTTTGAGCCGCTTCACCAGAGTTTGCCCACACCATGGCATTTTGGTCTGCATCGACCACGCCTAACCAACCTTCACCAGGGTGTTTACCTACCCAGTTGTCGGTTAGTGATTCGTCGAAGTACCAAATGATCAAGCCAGGGTCGAATGACATCAGTTGTCCCATGCGTTTGATGTTCGCTAGGCCTTCATCAACATCCATGTGGCTGCGCCATTGCAATAGATAGTAGTGCTGCGCTTGATGGAATCCATTACTCAGCTTGTAACCATTAAGGGCGAAGGTGGAGTTGCTTTCACCATCGTCTATTGAGGTCACTTCACCATCGACAACAACAGCAAGGTTATCTAAATAGAAGCCTTCCATTGCTAAGCCGCCATCGGTGATGTATTCAAAAGACAGTTCCACTTCTTGGCCTGCCCATTGTGAAACGTCGAACTCAGCGTCGACCCATCCGCCAGATTCGCCGCCAATAGCAGGAACGAGGTCCGTGTTGTATGGATCGTCCATTGAGGTAATGTTTCCTGCAATGGCTTGTCCGTTGATTAGCACGCGCGCAAAGTCGTAGTCTTTTTCAATCTCATACCAAGTTTTGAAAGACAGCAGTGCAGAATCACCCGCTGGGATCATCAACTTGCGAGTCATACTGTTTTTCAGATCATCGCCTTTTTGAGAGTGGAATGAATACTCGCCCTCAAAGGGTTTCAGACTTTCAATCTGCTTTTCAGGAAGATCCACTTTGATCATGTTAGGACGACTGTTATCCGTTGTTTGGAACAGCGTATACACTTGTGGATTGTCTTCTAGGTCATCAATCGAGAGCTGATCATCGTTAACCCAACGTCCGCCAATCGATTTCTGTAGGAAGTGTTTTGCCCAAGAGCTGAATGCCGTTGGTTGTGTACCACCAATTTGACCAGCCCAACTGCCCGAAGACATGATTGACCAGTCATAGACAGGATCTTAAGAGCTAACTTGTTTATTTAGATAGAAAAAAGGCTTCATTTATGATCAGATAATCGTCGCCAAACAAACTACCTACATCAATAGTGAAGCCGATGACGATTATCTCCTTACAGAAGCAATTTAAGCAATTCTTTAATGCTGACACCCTCCAAAAAATGGCGAAAAGTACAGGCCTGATGAAACGGTGTCGGGCGATATTACCCGAGCAGCTAGTCATTAGCTTAGTGGCCGCGTTAAGCAAAGGAAACTG
>NZ_JBFROH010000059.1:0-40291 GCF_041471425.1 Vibrio sp. 10N.261.52.C2
TGCGCTCGACCGCCTTGGATCACGCGCTTACCTTTGTAGCGCCCACTTTCGCGTGTTATTGGAGCGACACCAATTAGTGATGCCGCTTGTTTATTTGTGATGTAGCCAAGTTCTGGTACGTTGCTAATTATTGATGCAGCGGCAATGTTTCCTATTCCAGGGACGCTCTGCAATATTGTGTTTTTAGCCTGATATTCAGGGCTATCTTCAATGAGTTTAACGAGCTTTTCTTCTAACTTGGTGATTTGATTTTTTATCGTGGTTAGCATCGGTTTGATAGTCGGATGGAGAGAAGCGGGAAGTATCTGGATTCGGTTCTTTTCCATGGTTTGCATGGATAACAACTGGTTTCGGCGAATGACTAAGTCACTCATTAGGCGTATGTTTTTTGGCTTTATGACAGTAAGAGCTGGTTTGATTGCTTCTCCATAGTGAGCAATCAATTCTGCATCTAAACGATCATTTTTGGCTCTGCGGCCAATAGCACCAGCGAACCGTTTTATGTGGACAGGGTTTGCTCTGACAATAGGTAATTGAGCCTCTGCACATGCAAGAACAAAAGGCATTTCTAATCGGCCTGTTGCTTCAATAACGATTCGTTCAGGACTGTGACTCTTAATCGTTTTGAGTGCTTTTTTGATGCCTTTATCATTGTT
Source organism: Vibrio sp. 10N.261.52.C2 (assembly GCF_041471425.1). NCBI lineage: Bacteria > Pseudomonadati > Pseudomonadota > Gammaproteobacteria > Vibrionales > Vibrionaceae > Vibrio > Vibrio sp. 10N.261.52.C2. The sequence continues at coordinate 657 of NZ_JBFROH010000059.1, forward strand.
CTCTACTGAGAAAAATAGGTCTAGTGGCCTGATGTGGATGTCTAATTGTGTTTTGCCGGTATCAACTCCAACGTTGATGCTTTGATTGATTTTGGTATTCATAATAAGCTAACTCATGCTTGCGTAATGCGGGTTCGAGACCCAGTCGACTATTCGAGGTTTATGCTTGAAGTCCTATGTAGCGTTCATGTTTGTTATCGGTCTCTCGATAGAGGAGCCAGCGTTTAAACGAACTACTACATAGAAAGCTTTAGTTGCAGCTAAAGCCTGGGTCTCACATTACCCGATTGGAGTGCTTATTATCCATACAAACTGTTTAAGAGTGATTCGCAACGCGTGGCATTTTTATTATGCGTTGCGTTCAGTGTTTAAGGCGGTATACGGTAGCATCGGTATTGCGTTGCTCACACCTTAACAGGGCTATAACACAAAATCAGGCTATTGCTCAAAATTGCTATTTGAACTATTATTTGTACATTAAATTGTACCATAGGGAGTTCAACATGAGCCGCATCCATTTTGATCAAGATATTCAGCCTTTGTCTGAATTTCGTGCTGGCGTGACGTCATTTATTAAACAGATTAACGAAACTCGCAGACCACTAGTTATCACACAACGTGGTAAGGGTGTTGCGGTTGTCCTTGATGTTGCAGAATATGAAGCAATGCAAGAGAAGATCGAGTTACTGGAAGAAATGCGTACTGCTGAAGCACAATTAGCTTCAGGTTTAGGTGTTTCCAATGAAGACGCTCGTGCTCAAGTATTGGGGCGCATTAAGAAATGAAAGTAGTCTGGTCACCACTAGCATTACAAAAGTTAGGTGATGCAGCCGAGTTTATTTCGCTAGATAATCCAGTGGCGGCAGAAAACTGGGTTAATGAGGTATTCGATAAAACAGACCTTCTCTCAAGTATGCCTGACATGGGACGAATGGTTCCTGAGCTACCTCATACCAATTACCGCGAAATCTTGTTTGGTCACTATCGAATCATATATAGCCTCAGCCATGAAATTCGCGTCCTTACAGTACGAAATTGTCGTCAGATACTAACGGAAAGTGACGTGTAGCAATTGTGTTATAACAATCAATTTAAGAGGGATTCACAACGCTTGGCACTTTTGCTCCTACTTCAAGTTAAGTGTTTATGGCACAATGCTTTAGGTTGGGTGGAGGCGTTGTTCACCCCTTAATTGGGCTAGTTGCCCAGAGGAAGTAATCAATCCATTGGGAACTTTTGTTTCTGGTGGAGTACGCGCATAATTCGGATAATGTCGCCTTCGATCCAATAGGAGACGATCATTGAAATCTCAGGAATTATAAGTAATCGCCCACGAATGCCGTCTCTCTGTACACCCATTAGAGGCTGCTCAAGCAAGTTTTCTACTTTTGTTTCAATGAGGTTGTCAGCGTTTTCTGCCGCATAAGGGTTGAAGTCATAGATAAACTCAAAGATCCTTTCACGATCATTGAGTGATTCTTCTTCCCATAAAATCATTGCTTACCTCGATTACGTATTCTGGCTTTGCGTTCTTCCATTCGAGATTTAGCAGTTTGGTGTTCAACGAAAACGGATTCTCCTGAGTCAAACTTCTCAAATGCTAGGTTTACTTGTTCAGTTAGCCATGCATCGTGAGATAATGTCTGTCTTTGTTGCTCAGCGAGTTGCTCAGTAAGCTCACGGCAAGCACCACTCAGTGTGCGACCTTGGCTCTCAGCCATCTGTTGAGCTAGGCGTTTTGTTTCTTCATCAACACGAAATTGAATTCTAGTGTCCATGATGTATTCCTTTATTGGTGTGTGTACAAATGTTAGCACTCACCTTTGAGATGGGCAACTGACAAGCTACTATGGCGCCAATAACTAACTTTTGGTGCTATGTTTCATCGCACATAGTCCCATATCTCATCAACCATTGCAGAACGTTAAATGATAGGTCACCACAATCTGTAGAGGAAAGTGCATTGAAGTTAACCAATAAACTCGTACGTTACCCGCACATTGATGTTGATCGTGCGTTTGAAAAAGAAGCTGAATTATTGCAGCAAATTCAGGCGGGTGAAATTGGACAAGCCTTAATGCTGTGGCAAGCAAAAACGCCGACACTCGTTTTGCCCGCAGGTAAGAAGTGGCCAGTGACGGTCGAGTCTAGAAAGCAACTCGCGGCACAAGGTTGGCAACTCACCTCACGTAAAACAGGCGGCGCTCCCGTTCCCCAACTGCCGGGGATCATTAACTTATCGCACATTTACCATTGGCCTCGTGATGAAGCCTACAACATCCAAAAAGCGTATCTACATCTGTGCAATATCTTAACCCTGTTTTTTAAAGAACTGGGTATCGATGTGGATGTACACGCGACTCCCGGTTCTTATTGCGATGGTGATTACAATCTCAATATCAACAAACAAAAAATAGTGGGCACTGCGCAGCGTGTTTTGCTTAAACAAGGGGGCGGCCAAATTGTACTTTCGCAAGCCTGTATCTTGTTGGATGTCGACTTAGAGAACATCGTTGCACCCGTAAATTTTTATAATCAAGTTTGTGGCAATCCAACCGTGGTGGATGCGCAGGTTCATACTCCGTTGTCCGCACATCTGACAACTCTACCCAACGTAGACTCACTCTTTCAGCAGTTAAGCCAAGCTTTCATCAAGCATGCGTGATACCAACCTTTCGTTAACGCCAAACTAATTTGCCGATGGTAGAACGATTTCAATACTATGTGTCGATGACAACGAATGGGTTGAACTTAAGGCGGTGAGAACTTTATAATGTTACTTGTAACATAATAAAGAGTTCAAATAGTTATGACAGAACAGCAGAAGAAAACTCGAACCACACTTCAAGATGTTGCAGACAAAGTGGGGGTCACAAAGATGACCGTCTCTCGTTACATGCGCAATCCCGATTCAGTCGCAGCCAAAACTCGCGTTAAAATTGCAGCGGTTATTGAAGAGATGGGATACATCGAAAACAAAGCGCCAGCTATGCTCTCTAAATCGTCGAGTAAAGCGATCGGTATCTTGCTCCCTTCGTTATCAAACCAAATCTTTGCCGCGTTTGTTCAAGGTATCGAAACGGTTACTAAAGAGAATGGCTACGAGACGTTGCTTGCTCACTTTAGCTATGATGCTGTGGAAGAAGAGGAAAAGATTGCTTCGCTGCTTTCGTATCAAGTTGATGGGTTGATATTGACGGAAAGCCACCACACCCCCCGCACGTTACAGATGATCAAGAATTCAGGTGTTTCTGTTGTTGAAACGATGGAACTCCCAACCAATCCGATCGATATGGTTGTTGGCTTGGACCATATTGATGCTTCTTACCATGTCGTGAAGCGAATGATTGAAGCTGGTAAACGCTCTATTGCTTACTTTGGCGCTCGATTGGATGCGCGAACCAAGTTGCGTTTGCAAGGCTATGACAAAGCGATGTATGAGGCTGGATTAGAGCCTAAACACGTGTTGACTGAACAGCACTCTAACTTCTCTTTGGCTGAAGATCTGCTTGATCGCGCTCTTGCGGATTACCCAGATCTAGATGGCGTGTTCTGCACCAATGATGACATCGCGATAGGTACCTTGCTCATTGCCCAGCAACGTGGAATCCAAGTGCCGCAACAGCTATCTGTGGTGGGCTATAACGCGTTAGATATCGGTCAAACCATACGCCCAAAACTGACTAGCGTGGATACGCCACGTTATGAAATAGGTAAGAAAAGTGCCGAGCTACTGCTTGCCCGATTGAAAGGTGAGCCAGTCACGGAAACGGTAGTGGATATGGGCTATCGCATCACGGATGGCGAAAGCGTTTAACCAAGTATGGTGGAAACGGAAAGGGGCATCGAAATGATGCCCCTTTTGCTTTTACATTTAAGCGATGACACAGTTAGACGATAAAACTCGCCCCTTGTTCTGCACTCGAAACGCTTTGGCGCATCACGCTAAATAGGTTGCGCCCCATGGTTTGCTGGTTGGCGTCTGCCTCAAATACCTTCGCTTGGCGAGACTGCATGTCGTTGAGGTTATTGAGTTCGCCACTCGCGCAATCTAAGCGCAGGATATCGCCTTCGCGAACAAGCCCAATAGTTCCTCCTCGAATGGCCTCTGGTGAGACATGAATCGCGGATGGGATCTTTCCTGAGGCTCCAGAAAGGCGCCCATCAGTAACCAGAGCCACTTTAAACCCTTGTTTCTGAACATTACCTAGAATCGGCATAAGCTTGTGCAGTTCAGGCATACCGTTCGCAGCTGGGCCATTGTTTATTACCACAACAATGCAATCTTTGTTGAGTTCACCTCGTTGATACGCAGCTTCTACCTTATGTTGGCAATCAAAAACTACCGCAGGTGCTTCTATTACACGTTGCTCTTCTGCAACCGCTGACACTTTAATCACTGCGTTGCCAAGGTTCCCTGAAAGGACTCGCGTTCCGCCTGTGCTTTGGAATACCTGTTCTTGGCCTGCAATTACCTCTGCATCTGCCGACTGTTTGCACTTTTTCCACGTTAGCTTTCCATTTTCAAGTTCTGGAATACTCATTTGATCTTCAAACGAGCCAAAGGTAGGTGTGACATCTCGGTGCAGTAAGTTGGCTTGATCTAAACGGCGTAACAGCGCGGGAACTCCTCCTGCCGCTTGGAACGCATTCATATCTGCTGGGCCGTTGGGATAAACTCGAGCAAGTAAAGGCACCACATAGGATAGATCGCTGATGTCTTGCCAAGTCAGAATAAATCCTGCTGCGCGTGCTACCGCGACCATGTGAATGCTGTGGTTGGTACTGCCACCTGATGCGAGTAGGGCAACAATGCCATTGATTAAGCTTTTAGCGGTAAAGACTTCAGAAAGTGGGCGGAAGTTTGCGGCTTGTGGTGTCATTGAAGCAATTTCAATGGCGGCATGCTGAGTGAGTGATGCGCGCAATTCAGAGTCAGGGTGAATAAACGCTGAGCCCGGAAGCATCAGCCCCATCGCTTCAAATACCAGCTGATTGGTATTGGCTGTGCCGTAAAAAGTGCAGGTGCCCGCTGAGTGATAAGCGTTGCACTCCATGTCCAGCAAGGCACTTTTTCCTACCTTGCCAGCCGCGTACTCTTGGCGAATGTGTACTTTCTCATCATTGCTGATGCCCGTTGCCATCAAGCCTGCCGGAACAAAGGCAGTTGGTAGATGCGCAAAAGAGAGCGCGCCCATCAGTTGTCCTGGAGCTATCTTGTCGCAAATACCAAGTAATAGGGTTGAATCAAACACGTTGTGACTCAGTGAAAGAGCGGTCGATTGAGCAATCAAGTCCCTTGAAAACAAAGACATATCCATGCCTGGTTGGCCTTGAGTTACCCCATCGCACATCGCGGGAACACAGCCCGCTACTTGAGAGGTGTGGCCGAACTTAGCTAACGCCTTTTTGATCTGATCTGGATAGTGTTGATACGGCTGGTGAGCGCTTAACATATCGTTGTAAGAGCTGATTAACGCCACATTGGATTTAGTGAGATCAAGAATCGAGCGTTTCTCATCGGAACAAGAAGCTGCGACAGCATGAGCCAAGTTGCCGCAAGAAAGCCCTTTACCACCTTTGCCAGCAGAGGCTTGGTGTTGGGTTCGGTTTAGAAACGCTTCATGAGTCTCTTTGCTTCGTTCAATTAATCGTTGAGTCACCGCTTGGATGGTTGGAAGGGTCATGCTGTTTCTGCCTCATCAGTCATTGAAAGCACAATCGCAGCACAGTCCACAACGTCATCAATACCGCCATCAATGCTGATGACAACCGTATCTGGCTCGTGATCGGGTCTTTCTAATGTTTCGAACTGGCTTTTAATCATGTTCTCTTTCATGAAGTGGCCTTGGCGCTGACGCATTCGATGCAAGATCAGGTCAATGTTGCCATCTAAAAAGAGAAAGGTGAGGTTTTTGTTCCCTTCGCGAATTTGGTCGCGGTACTTCTTCTTCAACGCAGAACACACAATAATGCCGTGCTCATTTTTACTTTCTAGGCTGTACGCTGCATCACGAACGCGTTCCAGCCATGGAATGCGATCATCATCATTAAGAGGTTGGCCTGACGCCATTTTTTGAATGTTTGCTCGAGGATGAAGGTCGTCACCATCAATGAACTTACGCCCAAGTTTTTTTGCCAACTGCTCGCCTATCGTGCTTTTCCCACAAGCACTGACACCCATGACGATGACACTACTACCAGCCATAACTCAATCCTCTTAACAAATTTGCGCGTGATCTCAATTTTGAACATCGCTTGTAAATATGGCTTTATCTTATAAGCGTTACCGGTAACATGTTACCGGTAACTTAAGGAAGTGTGATGAAGGACACAAAACAACAATTCACAACAATTGTGATTGTTTTTGCATCCTACTGACGGAAAATTAGTCACATCTCACTATATTCGCGTTTAAAAATCACTGGAAAGAGATCTTTGGGGGATAAAATGGCCAACGATTACCGCGCAATTGCGAAATCTGTTGTTGAGCATCTTGGGGGCAAGACAAATGTGGCTGCCCTAACACACTGTATGACTCGACTACGATTCGTTTTACACAGCCAAGATGGCGTCGATATTAACAAGCTAAAAGCACTGAAAGGTGTGATGGGTGTTGTTGATAATGGAGACAAAGTACAAGTTATCATTGGTAACGAGGTATCGTATGCATACAAAGAAGTGATGGCGCTTTGTGAGCTATCCACTGTATCTGAGTCAGAGGTTCCTGCTAAAAAAGAGAAGCTAACGGCTAAGTCAATTGGTGCGAAAATGTTGGACGCACTGGTTGGTACCATGTCGCCTCTTATCCCAGCAATCATTGGCGCTTCAATGGTCAAACTGCTCGCCATGGTACTTGAGATGCTGGGCTGGGTTGAGCCAAATGCACCTACCTTGATTATCTTGAAAGCGATTGGCGATGGCGCCTTCTTCTTCCTACCGGTTATGGTTGCCGCTTCCGCATCGATCAAATTCAAGACCAATATGTCTCTTTCCATTGCGATTGCCGGTGTCTTAATCCACCCGAACTTTATGGAATTGATGGCGCAAGCAGCAGAAGGCAAGCACGTTGATTTCTTCGGTATCCCAATCACGTCAGTGAAATACACCTACACGGTTATTCCTGTACTTGTGATGACTTGGGCTCTTTCTTACATAGAACGTTGGGTAGATAGCATTACCCCTGCTGTGACTAAAAACTTCCTGAAACCTATGCTTATCGTATTGATTGCAGCTCCGGTTGCTATCGTACTTATCGGTCCATTTGGTATTTGGGTTGGTACTGCACTTTCAGCGCTTGTTTACACAATTCATGACACATTAGGTTGGTTGTCGGTTGCTATCATGGGCGCACTGTGGCCTCTACTTGTTCTTACTGGTATGCACCGTGTATTTACTCCAACGATTATTCAAACCATTGCTGAGACGGGTCGTGAAGGTATGGTTATGCCTTCAGAAATCGGTGCCAACCTCGGTATGGGTGGTGCGTGTCTGGCTGTTGCTTACAAAACCAAAAACAGCGCACTAAAGCAGACATCATTAGCCGCAGGTGCTTCAGCTATCTTCGCCGGTATCTCTGAGCCTGCATTGTACGGCGTGCTTGTTCGTCTGAAACGTCCACTTATCGCAACAATGATTACTGGTTTTATCGTAGGTGCATTAGCGGGCATGGGTGGCCTTGCGAGTCACTCGATGGCAGCACCAAGCTTGTTTACGAGTGTTCAGTTCTTCGATGTGAATGACCCAATGAGTATCGTTTGGGTGTTCGGTCTGATCGCATTGTCTATTGTTCTGTCATTTGTTCTAACCCTAGTTTTAGGCTTTGAAGATGTTCCAGAAGATGATGCCGATGAGAAAGCAACTTCAGAGTCAGCAAACAAAGAAGCTGGTAAGGCAGAAGACAAGCCGACAGTAGTGTCCGCGTCTTAATTAGAATTGATTAATTTATTCAGTCACCTTACTTCAGCGTAAGGTGACTTTTATTGTTTCCGAGGTATTCGATGTCAAACATTCAATTTCCCGAAGATTTCTTATGGGGCGGCGCTATTGCTGCAAACCAGTCTGAAGGCGCTCACTTAGCGGGTGGTAAAGGCCTAACAACCGTAGATATGATCCCTTATGGTGAGAACCGCATGCCAATTAAGCTTGGTCAGGTTGATAAGGTGACGCTCAGCGAAGACGAGTTCTACCCAAGCCATAACGCGATAGACTTTTATCACCGTTACAAAGAAGACATCGCCTTGCTGGCAGAGATGGGATTTAAAGTCTTCCGCGTATCCATCGCTTGGAGCCGAATCTTTCCAAAAGGTGACGAGCTAGAGCCGAACCAAGCTGGCTTAGATTTTTACCGTGATGTTTTTGAAGAGTGTAAGAAATACGGTATTGAGCCGCTCGTTACCTTGTGCCATTTCGATGTGCCTATGCACTTGGTCAACGAGTATGGTTCGTGGCGTAATCGTAAGATGATTGAGTTCTTTAGCCGTTACGCGAGAACCTGTTTCGAAAACTACAAAGGCTTGGTGAAATACTGGTTAACTTTCAACGAAATCAATATTTTACTAGCGAGCCCGTTTTCTGGTGCTGGATTGTTGTTTCAGGAAGGCGAAAATCACGATCAAGTGAAGTACCAAGCAGCTCACCATGAGCTAGTAGCAAGCGCTTTGGTAACCAAGATTGCCCATGAAGTTGATGAGCAAAACCAAGTGGGTTGTATGCTGGCGGGCGGTAACTTCTATCCATATTCATGTAAGCCAGAAGATGTGCTGATGGCTATGGAAAAAGACCGCGAGAACCTGTTCTTTATCGATGTTCAATCGCGTGGTTACTACCCATCTTATGCTCAAAAAGTGTTTGATAACAAAGGTGTGGTGCTTGAAACACAAGAAGAAGATTTCGAGATTCTGAAAAATACTGTCGATTTCATTTCTTTCAGTTATTACGCTTCACGCTGTGCTTCCGCTGATATGAATGCAGGAAATACGAGTGCAGCGAACGTCGTTAAGTCCATCAAAAACCCTCATCTTCCAGCAAGTGATTGGGGCTGGGTCATTGACCCTACAGGTCTTCGAATTACGATGAACACACTCTATGACCGTTACCAGAAACCACTTTTCTTGGTAGAAAATGGCTTAGGTGCTCGTGATACCTTGGATGACAATGGAGAAGTGAACGATGATTACCGCATTGATTACCTTCGTCAGCACATTGTTGCGATGCATGAAGCAATGGAAGACGGTGTACCATTGATGGGTTACACACCTTGGGGTTGTATCGATCTTGTTGCGGCGTCGACCGGAGAGATGAGCAAGCGCTATGGGTTTATCTACGTGGACAGAGACAACCTAGGCAATGGTACGTTAAATCGTATTCCTAAAAAGTCATTCCACTGGTACAAAAAAGTGATCGCAAGCAACGGCAGCGACTTGGCTTAATTTGTCTGTTTGATAATGAGAGAAATGAACAATGAAAACAATTGAACAGCGACTCAGAGATATTCGCATCGTTCCGGTGATCGCCATTAATGACGTTGCTCAGGCTGTGCCGCTTGCGAAAGTATTGGTTGAGAATGGTTTGCCTTGTGCTGAAGTGACATTTCGTACAGAAGCGGCAGCAGAGTCGATTCGTTTGATGCGTGAAGCCTACCCTGAGTTACTGATTGGCGCAGGTACTGTGCTGACTACAGAGCAGGTGGATACTGCCATTAATGCGGGTGTTGATTTCATTGTCAGCCCAGGTTTGAATCCAACAACAGTCAAATACTGTCAGCAAAGAGGGGTTACGATCGTTCCTGGAGTGAATAACCCAAGCTTGGTTGAACAAGCAATGGAAATGGGGCTTAAGACACTAAAGTTCTTCCCAGCAGAGCCATCTGGCGGTGTCGCAATGTTGAAAGCGTTGACGGCTGTTTACCCGGTTAACTTTATGCCTACAGGCGGTGTAAGCCCAGCGAACGTTGAGTCTTACTTAGCACTGAAATCAGTCGTTGCCTGCGGTGGAACTTGGATGGTACCGACAGACAAAATGGACAAGGGTGATTGGGATGGAATCGCAGAATTAGTCCGAGCGGTCGGCTCCAGATAGTTCGATAGAGAGATACATAGCTAGAAAATGAAAGGGCCAGCTGACACTGGCCCTTTTTGTGGCTGCTTCAAACGATGTAGAGGTTACTCGTTACCAAGCAAAGGTTTTAATGACGTTTTGCTTAGTGATTGGGTTATGCGCGATGTCTTGATTTATCTTATCAAGAAACGGCTTACGAGCCTGAGGCAACATGCCACGCATTGGTGAGATGTTATTGCCGTGGTCACCCCAGTAGTAGCAATCGAAATCTTCTAGGTTTTCGAGCAAGTATTTTTCTTCTTCCAGAATCTGCAATGGCGTTGGTAAAACAAACTCGCCACGGTTTACTTCTTTTTCCAATACCGATCCCGGTTGAACGGCTAAAGCCATTGGTGCAATCGCATCCGGCTGCATGATGTTCAGCAAGCTGGTGGTATTAATCGCATGCTCTATAGAACGCTCTTTGCCGCCAAGGCCAAAGATAAATGAAGCCAGCACCTTGATGTCTGCTTCACGGGCTAGGTTCATTCCTTCAATCGCATGCTCACGCGTCATGCGCTTTTGAATGCGTTCAAGCAAAATTGGGTCACCGGACTCCAAGCCTGAATAGGCCATGCTTAAACCTGCCGACTTAATCTCTTTTAATTCAGACAAGCTCTTACGACGGAAGTCATTGAACCCTGAATACAGAGAGATGTTCTTGATCTCTGGGAAGGTGATCTTGATGTAATCCAGAATCGAAATCAGCATCTCGGTTCTAATCGCCATCACATTACCATCGACCAAAAAGATAGATTCAACATGCGGGTAGATTTTTCTCGCCGCATCAATATCTTCAAAGATGTCTTTGATGTCTCTTACTTTGAAACGCTTATCATCAAACATCGTGCAGAAGGTACACTGGTTATTACTGCACCCCAATGTTGTCTGGATGAGTACGCTCTCTGCTTCCATCCAAGGACGATAAACTTTACCTTCAAAACGCATAAATGCTCCTCGGCCGTAGCCTGTGTTGTTTCGACGGGGGCAAGTTTAGCAATCTGCATCTTGGGTGATAATTGGGCAAAGCGGGGAATCAGTATTAAAGAAATCTTAATAATCGAAAGAGCGCGCAGTTCTTTGTCTGTATAGATAGAACTGCGGCTTGGATTGTGTGTGGTGGTGGGGGGGAGTGTTAGTGGTCGTTTTTTACTAATGAATGATCAGTGCGTAACGCACAGCTTTTCTTCGAGTAATTGATTAAGCACTGTCACCAGCTTGTGGTTCTTAGTGTTGTCTAATGCGTCGGCGTGCGGGTCTTTGAACAACCCAGAATCATTATCAAAATATTGACCAGAAGCGTTGGCAAACTCATCACTGAGCGCAGCACGACAAAGAATATCGGCTCCAATCGCAAGGTCGTTGCCATCAACGCCATAAGCATCTTTCACTAATTTACTACCAAGGAAAGAAGCTGGGTTTACAGGGATAATTGCGGTGCCTTTGTCTAAAAGAGTATTGGCTAATTCGATGGACCACATCGTTAGCGCCAGCTTACTTTGCGCGTAAACCGGACCATCAAGTTCACCCGCATTCGGACTGATTAATGCATCTAGATCTACGGGTGCTTGGGCTGCTGAAGATAGGTTGACGATACGACCTGTCGCATCAAAAAGAGGAAGCAGCTTTTGTGTCAGTAGATACGGCGCAATGGTGTTTACGACAAAACGCACATCAAGATTGTCTGGAGTGGTGATGTCCGACACTTTATACACACCTGCGTTGTTAATGAGTATATCGAGTCGTTTGTGATCGCTTTTGATTTGGGTTGCGAGCGCCTCAACTTCAGAGAGCGTCGATAGGTCTGCGATGTAGCTTTCGATGATTGCATTCTTAGACAGGCGAGACAGAGCGGTCACGACTTTATTGACCTTAGCTGGGTTGCGGCCATGAATCAGAACATGGTGCCCTTGCTGCGTTAGTGCTTTTGCGGTCTCTAAACCAATGCCATCCGTGGCACCTGTGATCAGAATTATTTTTTGCATATTCCGTCCTTCAAAAAATAGTTTGAACAACGTTATAACAAAGATTAATGACACATAGTTGCATTTGGCTCACAAGCTGAAGACTCAAATGTGAGTCTATGGGGCAAATAATGACCATTTTAACACTTGGTGGTTAACCGTTGGCGTTTAACGATTAAGTAAGACAATGGGTCAGTTTGTGACTGACCCAAATTAAGAGAAGTGACCGAGTTATTTGATGTCTTGAACGTTCATAACCAGAGTTTCCCAGTTACGTTGGTTTTCCATATCGTGCTCTAGGCCTTGCTCATCGGCAATTTGGAAGCGCTTAACCGCAGGGGTTTTGCTCGTAGCTTGATACAACCAATAAGCTTCCGCTTTGAGTGCTTCGGCTTCGTCAGCATCAAAGTCTCTTGCCCTTGAACATTCACAGTACCGAAGTCAAAAGTGACGGTAAGAATTCCATCCTCGGCTTGAGCTTTAAACGTTGTATAACCTTGATATACCATTTCCATATTCCTTCTGAGAGATTTCATTTCAGCCTATTCAGTGTGAATGCGACCTAAATTCAGGCTAGCGAGGAATGTTCGAACCAACAATTAACCATTAAACGAAACACTATTAACGAATTATTAAGAGTGTTGGCGCGTTTGATAATTTCAATTTATTCAGTGTCTTAGATGGATACTTTAACGTTGAAGGTATCTTGCTAATTCGATTGTCAACGAAATCTAAAAACTCATTCCTTGTCTGGCGCTCTTATCCTTTTCATTTAGCTTCGTATACTGCTCAACTAGGTAATTAGCCCCAAGGTACAGACAAGAGTGAACCGACTTATGCAGATGAGATCCGCGACTTTGAAAACCATTATTGAGAAAACGCTGCCACTGACGCTGGGTGTGTTTGCGATCATGATGGTTCAATTGGTCGATTCGATCTTTATTGGTCAGCTAGGGGTGAATGAATTGGCGGTTCACGGTATCACCTTGCCATTTCAAGCAGCGTTTACCGGGGTTCAAGTGGGAATCGGTGTCGCGGCAACGTCCATTATTTCTCAAGCGGTAGGGGCAAAAGAACAACGTAAATCTACTTCAATTGCGACGCTGTCGGTTGGATTTGGAGTGTTGGTGATTGCTTTGATCTGCATAGGGCTGATTGTTTTTAGCGATTCTGTTTTTGCGTCGTTTGTGAATGATGTCTCTGACGCTCAATACCAATCCATGCTGTCTATTTTTAATGTGTACTGGCCACTGTGGTTGTTCAGTGCATTGATGGTGGCGGTGCTTTATCTGGCCACCTGCGTTTATCGTGCCAATGGCGATACCAAAACAACCGGAAGCATGTTCTTGGCTGCTAGCGTGATTAACCTAATTCTCGACCCTATTCTGATCTTTGGATTGGATATGGGCATCGCAGGGGCGGCGATCGCATCGAGCATTGGCTACGCTTTCGGCGCAATCTACATGCTAATCAAGTCTCGCGGCAAAGGTTGGTTTGGCTTCAATGGCGCGTGCAGTAACCGAATCAAAGGCTACAGTTTTGAGTTATTCAAGACGGTAATGCCAACCACTGCGAATCAGATATTACCTGCGGTCAGCGCGTTCTTCTCAATGCTATTGATTGCGAGAATCGGAACCGATGAGATGGCTTTTTGGAGCTTACTCGCCCGTGTTGAAAGTTTTATGCTGGTGTTTTCTCTTGCTCTGACGATGTCTATCCCGCCTATGATTGGTCGTTACCTAGGGGCGCAGCAGCGATGCAAAATCCCTGAGCTATTGAATACAACAGCGAAGTTCTTATTGGTTTTCCACACCGTGATGGCAACATTGTTGGCGCTGTTTAGTGGCTGGATTATTCCTGTTATCTCGGAAGAACAAAGCATACGCAGCTGGTTTGAAGTGACCTTGTTATTTATACCGTTCAGCTATGGCCCGCTTGGGCTTTGCATGTTGGTTGCTTCGGTCTTTAATGCCTTGGGTGTGCCTCGTAAAGCTTTGAATGTCTCTTTCTTACGCTTGTTTGTTTTCTACATTCCTGCTTTATGGCTCGGCTCGATAACTGGAGACATGATCAATGCGGTTATTGCTGCGACCGTCGCCAATGTTTTAGCGGGCGCTTTTGCATGGTTTAAGCTTAATGCCTATATTAAAACTCACATTATTCCCCGTGCCGCTGCGGCCAATAAGCAGCGTGTACTCAGCGCAGGCTAGCCATTATTGATGAACATTGAACATCTAAAATTGTTTGTGCGACTCGCGTCTACGCACAATATAGGTCAAGCAGGACAAGAGCTTGGGTTGTCACCTCCGGTAGCCAGTATTCATATCGGAAAACTCGAAGAGAGCCTAGGTGCTATCCGCGTCGATCACGGTGAAGCGGTAAGGGATGTATGTGTCGATGGCTTGGGCATTGCCATGTGCGCGAGTTGGATAGCATACAAGCAGCTCGCGGAAGGTTCGCTGGTTGAGGTGTTGCCGGATTACCCTTTAAAGGATGAGGCGGCTATCTGGGCGGTATACCCGAGTGCTCAGTTACTTGCACCAAAGGTGCGCGTATTTATCGATTACTTTGTTCAATATTATGGTTCACCTTCTTATTGGGATTGCGACGTAAACGGGCAAACTCAGTAATCTATAAGCTTCAACAAATTATCAGTTTTATTAAGCTCTCAGTCTCAGTAATAGAGCAAACGCAGTAGCGTTCAAGAAGCACTTATTGAGAACAAATAAGAAAGCCCCGACCAAAAGGGAGGGGCTTGTTTTTATGTTCTTTATAGAACGTTTTTCTAGCTAACTGCTGTTGTTTTTATTTAGTGTATCCGGCGTTTAATGAGCGTGTACCGCTGAATCTTGGTATAGCTCTGCATCAACTTCTTCGCCTTTACTTGGGCGCGGTACAATCTCAAAAGAGGTGTCAGCTTCTGTCAGTGAAGACAGCAGTTTGTTAAGTGATGTCTTATCACCTTTCACGCCTGCTTGTCCGTCTTCTAACAGTTTTCCAAGGCTTGTTTTCTTAAGCACGATGTCAGACACGTCAGACTTATTGATGATCAGTGTCGTATCCGCATCTTGCAGCTCTGATACTTGGATGTTGTTCAGGTTGCCGTTAGACATCTCAACGTAGTAGAACTCTTTTACATCAGGCAACTGAATATTCAATGTAAATGGTGTTTCTTGTGCTTTTAGCGAATCCACTTTTACGGCTAAGTAATCGAGTAGGTTTTCAATCGTCATGTTCGCTAACACATCCGGAGATGCAGTTTTCGGTGCGCCCGGTTGTGTGCCAATACGAAGCTCTTGAGCGCCGGTTAGGTAGATGTTTCTCCAACCTGCACCTTCTGATTGATAACCCAACTGCTCGTATGTATCTGCCAATAAGCCACGTGCAACTTTGTTCTCTGGCTCAGCTTGAATCACCTTATTCAGTGCTGTTGCAACGAAGCGGTATTCACCTTCTTGGAAATCTTGCTGCGCTTTTTCAATCACAGCATCGCTGCCGCCCATGTACTCAACAAACTTCACCGATTCTGGCTCGATTGGTAATGGATTAAGGTTAGCTGGGTTCATGTCGAAGTAACCAAGATACATGTTGTACACAGCGCGAGCGTTGTGAGAGTAAGTACCGTGGTAACCGTTGGTGTGCCAAGACTGTTGGATGCTGTCTGGCATGACCTTGTAAATCTCGTCACCGATGTCTTGCAGAACCACGCCGTTATTGGCTAAGCGAAGCGTTTGGTTATGAGTAAAACCGTAAGCGTCACGCTGCATTTTTAGGTAATCAGAGATCTCTTGTTCGCCCCAGATTGGCGATGAGTGAGACGCAAACAACACCTCTGTTTCTTCACCCCAAGTGATTAACATCTCGTTGATCTTCTTAGACCATTTCAAGCCGTCACGTACTTTAGCGCCACGCAGCGTGTACAGGTTGTGCATGCCTTGGTAGGTCAGTTCGCCAGTCCAAAGTGCTTTCATGCTTGGAATATACGTCACCATTTCAGAGGCCGCTTCGGTACCTGAAGCATCCATGAATTGCATTTCTAGGCCGTCAATAACCAGAGTTTCAATCTCTTCGTTATGGTTCAGCTCGTAGTCTGGCAGTACGTAAGTAATGCTACCGGTTGATAGGCCTTTCGACAGTGCAGCATCAACAATACCGTGCTCGTGTCGGTTCAGGGTTGCACCATACTGATAAGCGGTACGACGAGACATTGCATTACCCGCCAATACGTTTTCGTCGACGATCTCTTTAGTAATGTTTTTCGAACCGTACACTTTTACATCTGGGTATGCGTCTTTGATTGCTCTTGCGCCACCAAAGTGATCAGCGTGCGAGTGAGAGTAAATCATAGCAACGACGGGAAGTTCGCCGCCATCAGGCACATTGCTCTTGAAGAATTTGAGTGATTTAGCGGCCGCTTCTTTGGTAAGAAGAACGTCGTAAGCGATCCAACCGTTGTCACTACGAATGAAAGAGATAGACGCTAAGTCAGCACCTCGAACTTGGTAAACTTTACCCGGAACAACTTCATATAAGCCTTCTGCTGCTTGGTTCAGTACCGCTTGGCGCCACAGTGAAGGGTTTACTGAATCTGGTGCTTGGTCTGCATTCGTCACACTTGGGTCGATAAAGTTAAAGCTATTGCGAATGATGTCGCCCGTCTCTTGGTCGAAGCTAGCAATAAGACCCTTGTTGTTATTGTCGAAAGCGCGAGTGTCGGCAAAGTTAAGTGTTTTTGCGAACTCTTGGTTTGCCTTAGTCGTCATCTCGGTTGCGCTTTTGCCACCTTGGTCGCCAATTTCGCTGAAGTGTGCGTGGTCATGGTTAGCTGCAACTGCAGGGAATGCGAGCGAGATAGCCAGGAACAGTGATGCATTTTTGAACGTGCGAGAAGTTGTCATAAGAGCCTCTTCATTTCAGAATTTTGTTTCGTTGAGGCGATTATAGGAATAAGACATATAGCAAAAAATAAAGTAAGCTTTATTTAATACATCACGATTGGCTATGTATTGAATCATGCAATGGTTGGGCGACGAAGACGAATCCTGACCTATGATTGATTAAGACCACATTGACAGGGAGAGTAACGGTGAGCGACGTGGAAAAGTTGGATTTAAATCTATTGAGCGTGTTCTTAGAAGTGTATCGATTAAAGTCGATCACGCTTGCATCAGAATCGCTTGGTATGACTCAGCCTGGGGTTAGCGGGGCATTGAAGCGATTGCAATCTCAGCTTGATACCGACCTGTTTATTCGTGAAGGGCGTGGGATTATTCCGACTAACGCTGCGGTGCAATTGGCAGACCGAGTAGAGCCTGCTCTAGAAGGGATAAGCAGCGCAGTAAGCACTTTAAAGACATTTGATAATCAGCAGCATCATGTGTTTCGTATCCTGGTGAATGAGATTGGATTAACCAAGCTTCAACCTCTCGTCGAGCAAGATGAGACGTTGGGCAATATCTCGATTGAATTCAATATGGTGCCGAACAACGAAGAAGAATTATTGCAAGGCTTGAGCATGCAACAAGCTGATTTAGCGATTGATATCCATTACCCGCAAGTTAACGGCTACATGAAGCAGCCGATGATTGAAGATGAGTTGGTGCTGATAGCTCGAAAGGGGCATCCGAGAATCAATGGCTCTGTGACGCAAGAGCAATATTACAACGAAAAGCATGTTACTTTTAGAATGCGTCGAACCCGTTTATACACGGCAGATTATTTTACCAAGTCGCCACTGAAACAGAGAAAAGTGAGTGCCGAGTGTGACTCGCTGATGACCATGTGTGTGCTGGTATCGGGCTCAGATTGTGTCGGCAGTACATCGCGTGATTTTGCCAATCAATTTTCCGAATCCTTCCAGCTTCAAGTCCTTGATCAGCCGTTTGAAATCTTACCGATGCAGCAATACATGATTTGGCATAAAAGAACCGATTTGAACCCTGCTCATCAGTGGCTGAGAAACAAGATTCAGCAATATATGGCTGATTAACGAGCCGCTCTTGCTGCTCGTTTCTGTTTGGCGCTCTCTATCATCTTAGAAGGCGTCATTCCTGTCACCAACATGGTGCCGGTGATAACCAGAATTGAACCAACAATCGTATTGATGCCAATTGCTTCATCTAAGAATAAGTTACCCCATAGAATACCAAATACCGGAATGATGAAGGTCACGGACAGGGCTGAAGGTGCGCCGAGTTCAGAGACGAGATTGAAGTAAAGTAGATACGCTAACCCAGTACATACCGCGCCTAATAAGACAACCGATGTAGTGATCGTAACGTCGGGTGTTTCTCTCATCGGAATAAAGAATACAAACGGCAAAACCAGCAATACCGCAGTCCACATGCTGCCATGAGCATTGTTGAATGCCTCAACTTTAGGGGCTTGTTTGGTATAGTTTGACGCTATTCCGTAGCTAAAGGCCGCCATCATTGCTGCAAAGATAGGAAGCATAGCCTCACGGCCAATGTTCATCGCATCCCAACCGACTAACACGCCAACTCCCGTTACCCCAATCCCAAGTCCCAATAGAACTTTCGCCTCGAGTGCTGTTTTAGTCCATATTGCACCAATGATTGCCGCCCATATTGGCGCGGTAGAGTTCAAGATGGCGAGTGTCGAGGCGTTAAGTGTCTGCGCGGCATAAGCGAAAAGCAAAAAAGGAAGTGTGGTGTTAAACAGGCCGAGAATGAAGAAGTGTTTTGCGTGATCATGAAAAGAGAGCTTCTTTTTTAAATAGAAAGAAACTAAAAGCAGAGTAAGTGCTGCAAACAGAACTCGCGCTTCAATTAAGACTGCGGGCCCTAATGGATTGGCGGCCATTCTCATGAAAAGAAACGAGCCTCCCCATATAGCCGCAAGTAGTATCAGTTTTAAAAAGCTCACAGTTTGAATCTCAGATTGTGTAAAACCTGACTATGGAGGAAAGATAACTATTACACAAACATAGATGCCAATACTGTGCAGTTATGGACATAAAATCGAGCCCGTTAATCAGGAACAATTTCGATGAATTTCGTTCTGTTTATTGTTCCTTATTTGATGAGTAATCTAGCGTTAGACATCAAACTTAGGCAAACAAAATGAAGATTGAACACATCGCAATTTGGACCAAACAACTCGAAGTACTGAAGCGATTTTATGAAGATTATTTCGGCGCGACATTGAACTAAAAATATCACAACCCAACTAAAGGGTTTTCTTCATACTTCCTCTCGTTTGATACGGGAAGTCGTTTAGAGATTATGGAAATGGACTCTGTCCCTGAATCGAAAGACGACATCTATGACCAGTTCACAGGCTTCATTCACATGGCGATATCATTAGGTTCGGAACAGGCGGTCGATCAACTGACTCAACACTTGGTCGAAGACGGCTATGAGCGCTTAGATGGCCCAAGAAGAACAGGCGATGGCTATAATGAGAGCTGTGTACTCGATCCGGATGGTAATCGTTTGGAACTTACCGTTTAATGTAGAGACTTAATTGAGTTACTCATCTACTAACGGAACTGAGGTATGACAATGATGAAGCTTGCTGTGACTTTCCTTTTTAGTCTTGGGCTGATGGGATGTGCTACCTCAGAACCGGTATATGAACCAGAGGCTGACTCGAAGCCTGAACCATCCCAACCCATAGGTTACCTTGGCTTCAAAGCCCATCAAGAGTGGGCCATTCAATTCAATGATTGCACGGTCTACGATTTAATCGGTGCACAGCCCTACCAGTGGTTTGATCGCACTTCAGCCTCTGTGAGCTGTTATACGTTTAAGCCAAACGATGCTATTGAACCTTTATCAGTCTATGCCGACGCAGATTTTGCCAGCAATAAGCTAACGCCGATTAACCGCTTTCAAGAGCTACAGGTATCAGAGTCAGGCTGGGGCAAGTTTCCTGCCGTCTATGAGACCAACGGCACCAACTGGTTGAAAGTCAAAGAGGGTTGGATTCACCTCACTTTAGCCGATCAGACACTCGTCCAGTTCTACCCTGGCACTCAAGACCAATCCGGCAAATCTCAGCATGATCAGTATTTTGAGCAGCATTGATCGTAATGCTGACTGTTGATTAGTCTGTAGTTCGATCAAAAAAGATCTTTTAACTATTGCTGAAACCGGTTTCAACCTGTATCTTTTCTTTTATTGAAATCGGTTTCAGAGTTGCAATGAGCTCTCTAATCCTGATCTTTTTCACGAATAACTTGTAGCGAGTAATGGTATGAACAACGAATTTCCGAACGATTTTTTATGGGGTGGTGCGGTTGCTGCACATCAACTAGAAGGCGGCTGGGATGCGAATGGTAAAGGTGTCAGTGTTGTTGATGTATTAACAGCGGGCGCTCATGGTGTACAACGTCGAATCACCGATGGCGTGATTGATGGCGAAAACTATCCTAACCAAGTCGCAGTGGATTTCTACCATCGCTACAAAGAAGACATTAAGTTATTCGCTGAGATGGGCTTTAAGTGTTTCCGTACCAGTATCGCGTGGACGCGTATCTTCCCAAATGGCGATGAAGCTGAACCGTGTGAAGCGGGTTTAGCGTTTTACGATGATCTGTTTGACGAGCTGTTGAAATACGACATTCAGCCTGTGGTAACACTGAGCCACTTTGAAATGCCTTACCATCTAGCTAAGGAATATGGCGGCTGGATGAACCGCAAAGTGATCGACTTCTTCGTTAAGTATTCAACTGCAGTGATGGAACGATACCAACACAAAGTGAAATACTGGATGACGTTTAACGAGATCAACAACCAGATGAACACCTCGGCAGACATCTTCGGTTGGTTATGCTCAGGCGTGAAGTTTCCGCAATGTGAAAAGCCGCAAGAAGCCATGTATCAAGCGGTTCACCACCAGTTTGTTGCAAGTGCGTTGGTGGTTAAGAAAGGTCACGAGATCAATCCAGATCTTCAAATTGGCGCAATGTGTGCGATGGTGCCTTTCTATCCTCGTTCTTCAAAGCCAGAAGACATCATGGTGGCACAGCAAGCGATGCGTGACCGTTATTTCTTCTCGGATGTAATGGTGCGTGGTCATTACCCAAATTACGCTAAGCATGACTGGGCAATCAAAGGCTTCAATATTGAGATGCAGCCCGAAGATGAGCAGATCCTAAAAGAAGGCAAGGCTGATTACTTAGGCTTTAGCTACTACATGTCTAATACCTTGGATTCTTCTTCTCACCAATCGACTGAAGAAGCGATGGACGGCGGTCATGAAAACTCGGTCGATAACCCGTTTATCCAGTCTAGCGATTGGGGCTGGCCAATTGACCCAACCGGTTTGCGTTTCTGTTTAGCGTCTCTGTATGAACGTTATGAAGTGCCATTGTTCATCGTTGAGAACGGTTTTGGCGCTGTTGATACCATTGAAGAAGATGGCAGCATTAATGACGACTACCGTATCGCTTACCTTGGCGACCACATCAAAGAGATGAAAAAAGCCGTTGCGATTGATGGTGTTGATTTGATGGGTTACACCCCTTGGGGCTGTATCGACTTAGTTTCGTTCACCACGGGCGAGATGAAAAAACGCTACGGATTCATTTACGTAGATAAGCACAACGATCAATCTGGCTCACTAGAACGCAAGCGCAAGAAGTCTTTCGAGTGGTATAAAGGTGTGATTGCATCTAACGGTGCCACTATTTAGAATGCATTCCCCAGCGCAGTTATGTGAACTGTGAGCTGTCATTTTGCAATGAATTAGTTGGCCTATGTCGGCTAATTTTTTATAAAGGAAAAGAAGCGAATGGTAACCATGCTTGATGTCGCAAACCGCGCAGGCGTATCTAAATCGACCGTTTCTCGTGTCTTAAATGGCAAGAACATCGTGCGCCCAGATGTGGTGAAAAAGGTATTTGATGCGATTCAAGAAACAGGTTATCGACCGAACTTGTTGGCTCAGCAATTGGCGACCAAGAAGACCAATTTCATCGGCTTTGTAATTACCAATGAGTTGTTCGATGGCCCTTACTTCTCTTCCTTGATGTATCACGCGGCTTCTTATAGCGAAAAGTCGAATCACCAATTGGTGATCACCGATGGCAAACACAGCGCTGAAGACGAAAGAAAGGCGATCAATTTCCTGCTGGATATGAAGTGCGCGGGCATCATCATCTATCCGCAATGTTTAACCGAAAGCGAGATAGCTCAGATCATCGAAAGCACTGACACTCCGATTCTGGTACTCAACCGTGAAATGCCGTCGAAGCCCAATCATGCTATTACCACCGACCATTATCAGAGCGCTTGTTTGATGGTTGAACACATCATCGAGCAGGGTCATACCGATATTGCAGTGATTCGTGGTAAAGCCGGTTCTTCGACCGATGAGCTGCGTTACCAAGCCTATCAAGATGTGTTAACTAAACATGGTGTTGCGTTGGATGAGTCCAACGTTGTTCAAGGTGATTGGACGATGGAGAGCGGTTATCACGCGGCTCAGGCTTTGGCAAAAAGCAGAACCACATTCACTGCTATCTTGTCTGAAAACGATGATATGGCGATTGGTGCGATTAAGGCGTTAACCGAACTTGGGTACTCATTGCCTCAAGATGTTTCGATCGTCGGCTTTGATAACAGCAAAGTGGGGGCGTTTTTAACGCCAAGCTTAACGTCTGTGAGTGTGCCATTAGAGCAAATGACGCAAAAGGCGATCCTGCAAATTGTCGGTGAAACAGAGCAAGCGACCACCATCAATACCACTGGTAGTTTGGTGTTACGTGATTCGATAGCGAAGCTAAATTAGCACTGTTCGAATTTCATATTTTACCTTCAAAAAGTGACGAGCTGCGCATCTCTTAAACCAAGCTCAAACACTCCTTATTCACTGTTATTTAGATGTGCGATATTGCGTTTTTGGTCGATGAATTGACCACCATTAGTTAAGTAATGTGAAGCTAGATAAGTAATGTGAAAATAGCTAATTGATGTGAGAACAGGTAAGTAACGTGAAAACAGAAAAACAAAAAATGCTAGCAGGTGAACCTTATCAGGCTTGGGATAAAGAGCTTTATGCAGCTCGTATCGAATGTCGTAAGGTGCTTCAAAAACTCAATAACAGTATTCCTGGCACATCTGAATGGGAAGCAGCAACGCAAGAGCTCATTCCGGACTGTGAAAATGCACATTTAGAACCTCCATTTCGTTGTGACTACGGCTCGAACATCAAGCTAGGCAAGAACTTCTACGCTAACTTTAACTGCGTGATTTTGGATGTGGCTGAAGTGACTATTGGCGATAATGTGCTGCTTGGTCCGAACGTTCAAATCCTGACTGCAGGTCACCCACTCGATGTGAAAGGCCGTGTAGAAGAAGGCGTTGAGTTTGGCACACCGATTAATGTTGGCAACAATGTTTGGCTTGGCGGTGGTGTAATTATCTGCCCCGGTGTCACCATTGGCGAAAACAGCGTGATTGGCGCGGGCAGTGTCGTAACCAAAGACATCCCAGCCAATGTGGTTGCAGTCGGTAATCCATGTAAAGTGCTGAAAGCGATCGATAACGAGTAATAATCAGATTGAATTGATAAAGCCCGAACCTAGGTTCGGGCTTTGTTTTTTCTATTCTTGCTAGATGCTAGATGCTAGATGCTAGATGGAACAGCTTGTTGTGCTTGCTTCTTATCTAACGCACCACTGAATCGAGTCAGAACAAGAGCGATCAAAACGATCACAGCACCTACCCAAGGGGTGTTCATTAATCCAGATTTCGCGACAATCAAACCACCGCCCCATGAGCCTAATGCAATACCGACGTTGAAGGCTGCAATGTTCAATCCAGAAGCGACATCGACGGCGTCTGGTGTGTATTTCTCAGCCAGTTTCACAACATACACTTGTAGTCCTGGAACGTTACCGAATGCGAATGCACCCCAAACCAAAATGGTAGCAACAGCTGCGTAAGGGTTTACTGCGGTAAAGTTGAATACCACCAGTACTGCGGCTAAACCAGAGAAGATAACGGTCAGTGCTTTAATTGGGCCCATCTTGTCGGCCATTTTTCCGCCCCAGATGTTACCGACCGCCACTGACACACCGTAAACCAACATGATTAAGCTGATTGAGCTCGAATCAAATCCTGATACATTTTCCAGTATTGGAGCAAGGAAGGTAAACGCTGTGAATGTGCCGCCATAACCTAGTGCTGTGATAGCGTAAACCAACAGTAAGCGTGGTTGAGTTAGAACCTTTAGTTGTGCTGAAATCTTCGCCGCTGGTGGTTGCTTAAGGTTGCTTGGAACCAAGATAGCGCTGCCGATAAGAGCAATAAGACCAAGCAGAGCAACGATCAAGAAGGTCGCTTGCCAGCCAAAGGTTTGGCCGATATAAGTGCCCAGTGGTACGCCGGTTACCAATGCAACCGTTAAACCTGTAAACATGATCGCAATGGCACTGGCTGCTTTATCTTTTGAAACCAAACCTGTCGCGATGGTCGATCCAATCGAGAAGAACACACCATGGGCAAGGCCAGTCAAAATTCGTGCGGCGATCAGCGTGTTATAGCCTGGAGCTTGCCACGCCAATAAGTTACCAATGACAAACAATGCCATCACGGTCAGCAACACCGCTTTACGATTCCATTTGCCGGTTAATGCCGTTAAGACTGGTGCGCCAATAGCAACGCCAAGCGCGTATAAACTGACTAATAGGCCTGCTGATGGCAGAGATACATTCAAGTCGCTCGCCATGGTAGGAATCAAGCCTACGATGACAAATTCTGTGGTTCCGATGGCAAAGGCGCTGAGCGTCAATGCAAGTAATGCTAGTGGCATAATCATCTCTCTTACTGTTCTTTGTTAAGTACCGAGCGCGATAAAATGGGGCAGCTTGTGACTGCAATAGGAGCGCTTCGTTTGATGGCGAGGATTATCTAGCAAAATATATTTGTGAAAAATGCCATCATTAACAAATAACCTTTGTGATATTTGCAATAATTGGAGGGTTAGCCGATCATTGGGTTAAGCTGATGAGATCGAAAAGACTCAGATGATTTGAGCTGTGATGAGCACAAGCGAGATGACATTAAACAAAATGAAGATAGCGAAGGAGCCTCATGTTAACCCGTTCAGATGATTTAGAAATAGTACTCACCGTTGTCGATGCTGGTGGTTTTTCTGCGGCGGCAGAGGCGCTGGATGTGCAGGTCGCCAAGGTGTCTCGTTCGGTGAGTAAGGTGGAGTCGCAACTCGGCGTCTCAATATTCAACCGAACAACGAGACGCGTGGAATTGACGGAGGAAGGACGGCAGTTTGTCGATTCAGTCAGGGTGGGATTACAGATGATTCAGAGCGCGGAAGAAGAAATCGTGTCGCGCGGAGAGTTGCCAAAAGGTCGTTTAAGAGTCGATGCCGCCAGTCCATTCGTATTCCATCAGCTAGTGCCGTTGGTGCAGTCATTCAAAGAGGCTTACCCAGACATTGAGTTGGAACTCACTTCCAACGAAGGCTTCGTTGATCTTCTAGAAAAGAGAACCGATGTTGCGATTCGAATCGGTAAGTTGTCTGATTCAACACTGCACGCTCGCCCGTTAGGAAAAAGTTTGCTCCATATTGTGGCGTCACCTGATTATCTCGCTAGGCGTGGGCTGCCCACCAAACCTGAAGATTTGAGCTCGCATCAAATTGTGGGGTTTGCGGGTAACAAAGTGCTTAACCATTGGCCTTTACCAAACCAAAGTGATGTCGCGCCGACCGTGACAGCCAGTAATGGTGAAACCGTGCGTCAACTGGCACTAGCTGGAAATGGGATAGCTTGTTTATCGGGGTTTATGGTGCAGGAAGATATGGCAGCAGGTCGCCTAATCCCTATTCTGGAACAAGACAAACTTGCCAACACAGACCGAGAGCGAGTGAATGCGGTTTACTACAAGTCGTCATCGGTCTCTAAACGTATCTCGGCGTTTATTGATTTTATTCAACCCCGTTTGAAGCTCTAACTAAGGCGGCTGACGATATCCGCATAAATGAAAAAGCCCCGCTGACGTGTAGCGGGGCTTTCAAATTGAACTCGATAGCTTGTCAGTGTGCTTTCTAGTAACAGACTACTGAAACTGTACTTAAGCGATCTTAGTCATCTCGTTAAGTGTAAATGACGTAACACTACCTTCGGTTGCTGCCATGTATTCAGCGAGGTGAGTATTACCCATGTGTGTTTGCCAAAGTTCACGAGACGTCCAGTTTTCGTAGAAAGTGAAATGTGCTGGGTTTTCATTGTCTTGGTGAAGGTCGTAGTTGATGCAGCCTTCTTCAGCGCGAGTAATATCAATCAGCTTTAGCAGCTCTGCTTTAACCAATTCAATTTTGTCTTCGTTAGCGACGATGTTTGCGACGATAGTTAGTTGAGTCATGTTGGTACCTATATTATTTTTCACCGAAATGGTGATTTGTCTGTGTTTACAGTGCCACTCTTTGTTCATTGAGCTGCAGTCTGTGTCGATGGATAAATAATAGTGGGAATATTTGAAACGATAAACAGTGCTACATTTGAATTATTGTCAAAAAATAATTGATAATAGCTTGGGTATTATGTGCTACTAGGCGTAGGTGAGGAGTATTTAGAAGCCGCCCGCCCACGCATCAAAATCGTCAATATTGTCGAGCTCTTCCTTGGTTCTTGGCGCAGGGTAATAAGGCAGAGCCAATCTTTGAGCGGAAGGTTGCAGTTCCCAATCGGGTGTAATCTTGAGTCGGGTTAACTCATCGTTGAGGCGCACAAACATATAGTAGCCATCGGCATGGGTATTGGCGTAACTCGCGATAGTTGCGATATCACCAGAAGGTAACTTTACGTCTCGACCCAGTGGATAGAGTTGGTGCAATGCGAAACTCACTTTGGGATCTTCAAGTTTGCCTTGCTTAAAGCGTTCTAATCCGATGGCGGTTGAAGTGGTGCGCGGCTTCCACCCTGTGAGGAACAATCCACTCAAGTTATCTTGGAACGGCTTACCCTTTCGATTGCCTTCATTGGTAATGAATTGAACCGTCAATGTATCTCCCGATTCTTGCAGAATATCTAAAAACTGTTCACCAGTGCGATCGACCAAAAGCTTCATAATATCCAGTTACCATCAAGAATGAGAGACAATAAAGGGTACTACTATAGGGAAGGCTTGTGTAGGGACGATAAACGTTATGTAGTGTGAACAATGTTTTCGGTGTTGATCCTTACATGTCCCTTAGATGAACAACAGCTTTAGCGCTTACGTAAGTAATGCGTTTGCACGATCTCATATAAGTAAGTCGACACGCCTGTTAGTGTGAAATCAAGCGGTGAAACTAGATCTCCAAACAATGGTGAAGTATCACCCAGACCGAACAGACTCACCATCGAAATGGTAGAAAACCCGCTAAGTTTATATTGCCTGACACTCACTCAACTTAGGTGATTTGTAGGTCAATTTACTGATCTTCAAATTTATACTGGATAATTACCTATAAATTTCAGGATTTAGCAGTAATAATCAATGAATAGATCGGAATAGCTTGTTCATTGAAAAGCTGTACGGAAAGTTTCTAAAGACGCATCGTGAAAAGGAAGTCAGATACATGCCTGTGCTCCAACGCATCAGTTTAACGTTAATCTTAATCGCCGTTTTAGGTGGGTGTTCTTCACTTCCTGAAGGCATCGATCATCCAACAGAACCGCCAACCTCTCCTGCACCTAGCTCTTTATCGGTTCTAACCAATGAATTTCAGCCTGAAGCTTTAGAGCAAGGCAACACTGCGGTTCGTCTGCAAGAGTCCGGTTGGGATGCTTTGGCACAGCGATTAGCGCTGGTAGAAAGTGCCGAGCACACCATCGACATTCAATACTACATCTGGAACTCTGACGAATCGGGAAGCTATCTCGCTAGCCGTTTATTAGCCGCGGCTGAGCGTGGTGTGAAGGTGCGCGTAATGCTGGATGATATCAACCTCAACGAACGTGAAGGGTTGCTGTCGGCACTGGATGCGCACCCGAACGTCGAGATTCGTATCTTCAATCCAACACCAACACGCCGTGGCATCAGTAAATGGCTGAGCTTTGTCGGTGACTTTTCTCGCTTAAATCGCCGTATGCACAATAAGTCGTTTACCGTAGATGGTACTTTGTCTGTGGTGGGTGGACGTAATATTGGTGATGAATACTTCGACCTTTCTGATGAAATCAATTTCCGAGACCGCGATGTGTTGGTGATGGGCTCGGTAGTTAACACCATCCAAACCAGTTTTGTTGAATACTGGAACAGCCGTTGGTCTTACCCTGTCGATATGCTGGGTGATGACGAGCAACCTGATCTCTCGAAGATAGATAATATTGTCGTTCCGCATTATCAAAATTACCCGGAATTGCCACTAGATCGTAAGGCTGCTGATAGTTTACTGAAAGAGGTGGTTGGTGAGATGACTTGGGTGAATGCTCGTTTTGTTTACGATCAGCCCGTTCCTGATGATTCAGACAATACCGATGAACCGAAAGCGACCGCGATTCTTCTAGGGAAATTAGCGAGCGAATCGAAACAAGAGATCTTGCTGGAATCCGCTTACCTTGTATTCGATGATGGTCAGCTTGAAGAGTGGCAGGTATTGAACAACAAGGGCGTTGAGATAAAAGCGCTAACTAACTCTATGGCGTCTAATGATCTGGTGACTAATCACTCCGCTTATGCAGGCAGACGTTACGACATGTTGGAGCATGGCATCGACCTGTTTGAGCTAAAACCAGAATCTAAGCTGTGTGAAGCATCGACTCAAGACGTGTCTAAATGTGCGCCTGAGACGGCCTATGGCTTGCACGCTAAATCAGTCGTATTCGACCGCAGCATCGCGAGCATCGGCTCATTTAACTTCAACTTGCGTTCTACCTACTTGAACACGGAATCGGTTTTGATCATCGAGAATAAAGAGATTGCTGAAACATTAGCAGAAACCATTGAGCAAGCAATGAGCGAAGAAAACAGCTGGCGATTAGAGCTTGAAGACGGTGATGTGTATTGGTATTCAGGCGACCAACGTTGGGACAGCGAACCTGACACTGGTCAATGGGAACGAATGCAGTCAGGCTTTTTGCAATTGCTACCGATTGAGAAATATCTGTAAGCTAGCCGCCTCCGGATAAATAAAAATGTCAGCGTATATTACGCTGACATTTTTGTTTGTACTGCTGTTTGTTGCTAGCTCTAATCGCTTAACGGCTTAACGGCTTAACGGCTTAACGGCTTAACGGCTTAACGGCTTAACGGCTTAAAGGCTTAACGCTTGGTCAGCTGCTTGCTGTTTAAGTAAGGCAGGATATGTGGGCGAGATTCACCAGAGAGTTTCTGTGTGATCTGCTGTGACCAACTGCTCTGCTTTTGGTTGCTTGAACGGCTTGCGTAGTAGCTTTGCATCGAATCATCGTAGCTGGCAATTTCATCTAGGCTCAGCGGTTGGTATTGGTTTTCGTGCATCACCACATGAGCAGGGAGGCGAGGCTTAACCTCTGGTTGTTGTGCCGGGTGACCTAAGCACATTCCGAACAATACGGCGGTGTGTTGTGGCAGTTCTAGCAGTTCATCCACTTGTTGTGCGCTGTTACGTAACCCGCCAATGTATACGCCACCTAAACCTAGAGACTCAGCAGCCAACATGCAGTTTTGCGCCATGATGCCAGAATCGACAGCGCCAATCAGGGTCAGTTCAGTAAAGTCGGTTTTCACTTCAGGGTTGATTTGAGCGTGGCGTTGATAGTCGATACAGAACACCAAAAACTCAGCCGCGTTCTCAACGTAAGCTTGGTTGCCTGCGTATTCGGCTAACAGTTTGCGCTTCTCTTTGTTTGTCACTCTCACGATAGAAACAGCCTGCAGTAAGCTCGATGATGAAGCCGCGAGACCAGCCTGAATAATCACATCAAGTTGTGCTTTTTCAATCGGTTGATTTGTATATTGACGAATGGAGCGGTGCCCCAGAATAGTTTCAATCGTGCTGTTCATAACTCTCAGACAGTCCTTGTGATGATGGCGTAGAGAATCACAATAACGACAATTACCATGAGCGTAAAGAGTGTTTGAGCCTTTCTGGTTGACATATTTCAGCAGCGCCAGCCCAGTTTTTGAGATTCTATTTATAATCGATTAATGCCAGCTGCTATGCCGCTGGCATTTTATTATTGAGTGAAACTTGCTTCGAAATAGGCACTAAATGCTCAGAACTGTCGGATAAAATAGGGCATACTGGACTGAATGTATAAACCCAAGAAAGTAACCACGCGCATGAATCTAATCTGCCTCAACGACCCTTTTTCTCTTCCTAATGGTCAAGTGATCAAAAATCGCCTGTTCAAATCGGCAATGAGTGAACAGCTAGGTGATAAACACCATAACCCTAAGCAAGGTTTAGTCACGCTCTATCAGCGTTGGGCTCAAGGAGGAATTGGTCTATCCATAACGGGTAACGTGATGGTCGATAGAGGCGCGCTTGGTGAACCTAAAAACGTTGTGTTGGATGAACAAAGTGACTTAAGCGTATTTCGTGAGTGGGCGAAGGCTGGAACACAAAATGGTTCGCAGATATGGATGCAATTGAACCACCCAGGAAAGCAAATCCCTAAATTCTTATGTGATAGCCCGGTTGCGCCTTCGGCTATCTCTTTAGAGCGTGGATTAGAAAAAGGTTTCAATACGCCACGAGCTCTGACTGAGACGGAAATAATCGCAATCATTGATAAATTTTCGCTGAGTGCAAAGCTTGCAAAACAAGCAGGCTTTACTGGCGTGCAGATTCACGGTGCTCATGGTTATCTCGTGAGTCAGTTTTTGTCTTCGAGACACAATCAACGCCAAGACAAATGGGGTGGCTCACTCGAAAACAGACTTCGTTTCGTGCTTGAGGTTTATCGCGCGATTCGAAAAGAGGTCGGTGAAGATTTCCCTGTCGGAATTAAGCTCAATAGTGCTGATTTCATGAAAGGTGGCTTCACTGAAGAAGAGTCAATGCAGGTTGTACAAACTCTGAGTGATAACGGTATCGACCTGATTGAGATCTCTGGCGGCACCTATGAAAGTCCATCAATGATGGGTTCAAAGAGCAAAGCTGAATCAATCAAGTCCAGCACAGTAAAACGTGAAGTGTATTTTATGGATTACATGGTTAAGGCGAGAAAACTCGTGAGTACACCGCTGGTGGTCACGGGTGGTTTTCGAACCGCGCAAGCAATGAATGAAGCATTAAACACCTCGGCGACCGATTTTATTGGTATTGCGCGAACAATGGCGGTTGATCCTGATTTCCCTAACAAGTTAATTGAAAACCCTAGTCACGGCATGCCGCTAACGGTGCCAACCACAGGAAAACCGGCATTGGACAAGATGGCGATGGTCGGGCTGGTTTGGTATGAACATCAGATGTGGCGCATCGCTTCTGGCAAGAATGCCGACCCTAAACTAAGCGCACTCGGTGTGGTGTTAAAAACAGTTTTCAGCGCCGGCTGGCACGCGTTCAAAAAGCGCAGAGCGTAAGCAGTCATGGATCGTTAAAGCAGAACTTTGAGGAATTGAAGTTCTGCTTTTTTTGTTTGTCTCTTCTAAAATCTTAATTCTCGAGAAATACGTCGTATAGCACTCTCGGTCAGTCCTTGTTGTGGCACTAATCTAATACCAACATGAGCATTGGTTATAGTGTCCATAAGTGGAAAATCAGAGTAGACCAACTAGGATGAATTGAATTAAACCCTACAATTAATTCAACAACATGGTAGTTGCTATGAAGAAAATAACTCTTTTATCCGTCGCGATCTTATCCAGCCTCTCTTTCTCATCTTTTGCTAAAGATTGTGATCCTAATTTACTGCCTTCTTGGAAGGACAGCGAGAGCAAATCCGCTATCGTCGACTTTGTTGGGCAAGCCACCAAAGCTGAATCCGATACGTTCGTTGCGGTAGCCGATCGCATCGCCGTGTTCGATAATGACGGTACGCTTTGGTCAGAAAAACCTTACTACTTCCAACTAGCCTTTGCACTAGACCGTGTAAAAGAGATGGCGCCTGAACACCCTGAATGGAAAACAGAAGCACCGTTTAAGTTTGTACTCGAAGATAATATTGAGAGCGTTCTGGGCAGCGGTGAAGAAGGGTTATTGAAAATCATCATGGCGACACATTCTGGTATGACTGTTGAGCAATACCAGCAAGACGTTGAGCAATGGTTGACGGTAGCAAAAGATAAACGTTTCAACAAAGCCTACACAGACCTTACTTACCAGCCAATGAAAGAGATGCTGATTTACCTGCAAGAGCATGACTTTAAAACTTACATTGTGTCGGGCGGAGGCGTTGACTTTATGCGAGCGTGGGCTCCAGAAGCTTATAACATCCCGCCAGAGCAGATCATTGGTAGTGCGCTTAAATATAACTACAGCTATAACGATGGTAAGCCGACGGTTACCAAGGATTCGTCCATTTTGACCATCGATGACAAAGCCGGAAAGGTCACTAACATTCAGCATATTATCGGCAAAAAACCTATTCTAGCGGTCGGTAACTCAGACGGTGATCAAGCCATGATGCAATGGGCAACGAGCCAACCCAACTCAATGGCGATGATTGTTCATCACACTGATGCTGAGCGCGAGTGGCAGTACGATCGTAAGTCCCATGTTGGCAAGCTTGATAAAGCACTAGATGAGGCAAATTCCAGAGAGGATTGGACACTGATCGACATGAAATCCGATTGGTGTGAGGTGTATTAACCCACACAAACATTCGGACAAAACAGCAAAGGCTCGGATGGTTCATTCGAGCCTTTTGCTAAATAGCGAAGACTTCGTCTCATTTTCAGCAAGATCGTACTATAAATTTTTAACGCATGACGCTTTAATCGGGATAGTCAGAAATTAAAGGAATAAAAAATGAAAACGATCGGTTTGCTTGGTGGTATGAGTTGGGAATCGACCATGAGCTATTACAAATCCATTAACGAAGGTGTTAAAGCGACGCTGGGAGGGTTGAACTCTGCAAAGATTTGTATGTATAGCGTGAACTTCGATGAGATTGAAAAGTTACAACACCAAGGCCGTTGGGCTGAGACTGCCGATATTTTAGCTGACGCGGCATTATCTGTTGAGAAAGGTGGCGCAGACTTCATCTTAATTTGTACCAATACCATGCATAAAGTCGTGCCTGAAATCGAACAGAAGATCACGGCTCCTATCTTACATATCGCTGATACTACCGCGCAAAAGCTGCTAGAACAGGGCGTAAAGAAAGTCGGGTTACTCGGCACCGCTTTCACGATGGAACAAGATTTCGAAAGGGCGCCTGACTAACAAGTTCGGTATCGATGTTGTGATCCCTGATGAGAGTGACCGAAAACAAGTGCACAACATCATTTACCAAGAGCTGTGCCGAGGCGAAGTAAAAGAACAGTCTCGCGCTATCTATAATCAGATCATTGAGAGGCTAAGCCAGCAAGGAGCAGAGGCCGTCATTCTAGGCTGTACTGAAATCGCCTTACTGATTCAGCAACAAGATAGTGATGTTCCTTTGTTTGATACCACAGCCATTCATGCAGAAGCCGCGGTGAGCTTGGCGACGAGCGATTAGCATCTAGCTCTTATTCTTAGTTCTATAGCTGTCCTATTTTCGTTCTTGTACGATTTTCATTCGTTGAAGTGAAAGTTTTTTGTACAAAAGCAGGTCGTTAATTAAAGAAGCGATGCTTTGTTCATTAACCAAGGCCTTATCGGTAGGTAAGGTTTTAGTTAATGATTGAGGTATCCGCGCTTTTAAACACTATGCTTTAGTCATGACCGAAAGAGGATTTATTATGAAATGGCTTATCTTATCTGTAACGCTGTTATTCGTGGCAGGATGCCAATCGACGGGCTCTCAAGAAGCACAAGTCGGTGACGACATGAATCGAGTTCATACTCAGGGGTGCAGTAGCTAACTGGTCCTTTCAAATATGTTTTAGCTGCTCTTGCTAGAACCACTTCTTATAAAGCCTTGTGTTCTCACAAGGCTTTTTATTTTCTACAAAATCTAAAAACTGATTCGACTATATTGTGGATTATCAACGAATGCTGACGTTGATACGCTTTGGTGTATTCACGCACGCTCTGTGCTTGTAGACCGGAGATACCAATATGAAATATGAGGGAAAAGTATATCGTCCATGGATAGAGGCGAAGAGCATTCTTATTCAAACCACATTAGGTTGCAGCATCAACACGTGCACGTTCTGTAATATGTTCAGCGATAAGCGATTTAAGGTTCGCGACATTGAAGACGTGTATAAAGATATTGAAGAAGAGCGCCTAATATACCCTTACGTTGAATCGATTTTCCTTATTGATGGCAACGTGATGGCGGCTCGTACGGATTATCTGCTTAAGGTCTTGGATAAGCTTCGTCACACCTTTCCTGAAAGTAGAAAAATATCACTCTATAGCGGTTTGAATGATTTCCGTCGGAAGAGCTTGAGTGAGCTTAAGGAGCTGAAAAGTGCAGGGTTGAGCATGGCGTATGCGGGTCTTGAGTCTGGTGATCCTGTTGTGCTCGATAATATCAAAAAGCGTATGACACCAGAGCAAGCGATTGAGGGCATGGCACTGGCAAAAGAGGCAGGTATCGAAACTCTATTGTCGTTTATTTTTGGACTCGGCGGTCGTGAGCGTTCCCGCGAGCACATTGTCGAGACAACAAGGTTGCTGAATATCATGAAACCTGAGCAGATAGCGCCAATGGCGTTAGCAATACAACCAGGAACGATTTTGGAGCAGCAAGTTAATGACGGTACGTTCATCATGCCGACTCAACTTCAGATCTTAGAAGAAGAAAAGTATCTGCTTGAGAATCTAAACATCGACACTTTCTATTGGGGCGACCATGGTAATAACATAGTGACTCAGAAAGGTTTCCTGCTTGATTCAAGAGAGCAATTTTTGGCTAAGGTGAACCATGCGATAGCATCAAACCCAATGGCTAAAGACAGTGTTATTCAGACGTTTGCTTGGTAGCGTTTAGTTAAAAACGATACTTGCAGGCTAAGTAAAAATCGAAAGAAGTATTGTTTTCGAGGCGGGATAATCGCCATAAACCTACTTCCGTTACTGAGACAATTCAAAATCAGTAAAGCCATTTTCTTGGTGGATGTTGTAAATTTGTGAATCTGAATTGTCTATATTCTATGCTGTGTACTGGATCTCATTTGTTATTTGACTCCCTTGCTAAGGTTAATAATGAATGCGTAATACCAATCACTTTACTCAACTTAAGAGGTTTCTATGCTAGGTGAAAATCATTCTCTTGTTCACGAATTTCCTGAAATGAAAGATAAAATTGCTGAGCTTGTTAAAACTGACGATGGCTTTGCAGCAGACATGA
Source organism: Vibrio sp. 10N.261.52.C2 (assembly GCF_041471425.1). Classification (NCBI taxonomy): domain Bacteria; kingdom Pseudomonadati; phylum Pseudomonadota; class Gammaproteobacteria; order Vibrionales; family Vibrionaceae; genus Vibrio; species Vibrio sp. 10N.261.52.C2. Next base: position 36,066 of record NZ_JBFROH010000059.1, read on the forward strand.
AGACGTACGACAACCTTGATAAAGAGATTCGTAAGCTTGAGCTGAAAGATTCACCCATTGATGACGGCTCGATGCACCAACTGAAACATGATCGTTCTGTACTGAAAGATGCACTGCATGCACGTTTAACTGGGCTAGTGAGCTAGTAATTTTGCTGATTAGCTAAATGGCGAATTGCAGACTTAGACAAAAAAACTCCTTTGGGAGTTTTTTTCGTTTTGGCACAATAACATCTTCACAATTCAACTGAGTTAATACGTTGTATTGTTATGTGAATGACGCATAATGAGGGTTACTGGTACACGATTTTTAAGATTTTATTGGTAATCTCATGAATATTGAACACCTCAAATTGTTTGTTCGTTTAGCTTCCACACATAACATCAGCATGGCTGGGCAAGAGCTTGGTTTGTCTCCTGCTGTTGCAAGCTCGCACATCAGTAAACTGGAAGACAATTTAGGTGTTCGCTTGGTGCATCGCACCACTCGTAAAGTGTCACTCACTGAAGAGGGGGAAGCATTCTTACCTCATGCTGAAGAAGTGTTATCGAGCGTGGATGCTGCCAAATCGGCGGTCGGTGTGGGTTGTGATTCTCCAACCGGAACGTTGCGAGTTACCGCATCTGCGTCTTTTGGACGTTTGCATCTTGTTCCTGCCTTACCTGGATTCTTAGAGCGCTACTCTGGGTTAAAAGTCGATCTCAGGCTATCAGATTCGATGGTGGATGTTGTTGAGGGTGGCTTTGATATCGCGATTCGTATCTCGGAGCTGAAAGACTCGACACTGATTGCCCGAAAACTTGCGACAGACAAGCGTATTGTGTGTGCATCGCCTGATTACTTAATCAAATATGGTAAGCCAGCCACACCTCGAGATCTTAACGATCATCAATGTATTAGCTTAATTGGTTTAGAAAACTGGACCTTCAATGCTGAAAGCGGGCCTAAGACGATTAAGGCATCTGGGTCGTTCAGGGCAGATAACGGGGAAGCACTGCGTGACGCAGCCTCAGGTGGTATGGGGATCACGGTGACATCGAATTGGTGTGCCTATGAACAACTGAAAAGCGGTCAGCTGGTTCAAATATTAGAAGATTACCCATTAACATCAGAGCCTGCAATTTGGGCTGTGTACCCAAGCACAAGGTTACTTGCACCAAAGGTGAGAGCCTTCATTGACTACTTCTCTGAATATTATGGTAATCCACCGTATTGGGAACAAAAGTAGAATCAGATAGATTTAACGAAAAAGCCCTACGTGACTAAGTTATGCGTTAGTCACGTAAGGCTTTTTCTTGGAATCAGAAAATCACTTGAGCATAGCTGTCATTAAGAAAGCGTTGCTTTGATGATCTCTTCAATTTTAGCGACAACTTGTTGTGACTTATCGCCGTAAATCGCATCTGGGTGCGGGTTAGCAAACGTGTTGTTGTCGTTATCAAAGTATTGACCGCCTGCTTGTGCGAACTCATCAGACAATGATGCGCGAACCAGAATATCAGAACCGATGCTTAGGTCGCCGCCTGCAATGCCATAAGCGTCTTTCACCATCTTGCTGCCTAGTAACGAAGCTGGGTTGACAGCAACCACCATTGGCCCCGTAGAGCCTAACTCTTTTGCCATCTCACGAGTCCACATAGTGATCGCCAGTTTACTTTGCGCGTAAGCATCGCCATCAGAAAGTGGCTTTTTCCCTTCTAGTGCTTCGATGCTCACTGCCGCTTGCGCTGCCGACGATAAGTTCACCACACGGCTCGATGAATTCAATACTGGCAACAGGCGTCTGGTCAGGTGATACGGCGATACTGTGTTCACAGCAAAACGAACATCTAAACCGTCTTTGGTGATTGGGTTTGGAGTATTGAACACACCCGCGTTGTTGATCAGTACATCAATCTTCTCGTGCTCGGCAATCACCTCGTCAGCCAGCGCATCAACATCTGCCAGAATGGACAGATCGGCCACGTAGCTTTGGATCTTCGCTTCCGTAGAGAGAGCGATAAGTTGCTGCTCAACGTCTTTAAGTTTGCTTGGGTTACGTCCATGCAATAAAACGTGGTGACCTTGCTGAACGAGTACTTTTGCTGTTTCGAAGCCGATACCGTCGGTAGAGCCTGTGATCAGAATGACTTTTTGCATGGAATAGATTCCTTATTAAAGCGCTGACATCATGAGCGTTTTGAATGAATTGTTTTGTTGAGATAAAGAATAGCAACCTTTCGTAAAATTGATAATTAACCCATTTGATAAAACACTATTTAGCTTTTGTTGAAAATAGAAGAGGGTAATAGGGCGATTTGGTCGAGTGACAACTACTGAAGTGCAAGGAATTGAACGCAAATAGTGGAGGCAAATAATAAACAAGCTTAGCACGGGGGACGCTAAGCTTGTTTATTAATCAGGTTGTTGAACTGTGCTTGTTGGCTGGTGGATTAGCCTACTTGAGAAAAGCTTACCACTTTACGTTGTAGCTTCTCTTTTAAGTAATCAGACAATGCTTGTTGCTCTGATTCACTCATGTACAAGCCAAGCTTGGTTCTGCGCCATAAGATGTCTTCGTCTGTCATTGTCATCTCTTGGTTGATCAAGTAATCAATCTCAGCTTGGTAAACACCGTGTGCTTCGCTTGAGAACTGGATGCCAAGGTCCGCCTCACATGTAGCGCCTTCAAGCAGGTCCCATGTGTAAGTACCAAATTGGGTCACGTAACGAAGTAGCAGTGCTTCTGGTGCCCAAGGGTATTTAGTGTGCATCATTGCTGCAAGCTGTTCGCGGCTGCAGCTGAAGTTACCACCCGGTAGTGTGTCGTTAGCTGTCCAAGGTGCGCCCATGTGTTTCAGGTAAGGTTCTAGCTTGTTCAGTGCCGCTTCACCGAGTTTACGATAAGTCGTTAACTTGCCACCAAAGATAGATAGCAGTGGTGCTTGATCCATTTCTGCATCCAGCTCCAGTGTGTAGTCACGAGTGATAGCTTGTGGTGAGTCAGATTCATCGTCACAAAGCGGTCGTACGCCACTGTATGTCCAGACCACATCGTCACGCTCTAGTTGCTTAACAAAATGCTGGTTAACGATATCAATTAAGTAATCAACTTCTACATCGTCGATAGCCACTTCGCGAGGATCGCCTTTGTATTCAAGGTCGGTTGTGCCGATGATCGAGAACTTATCTAGGTAAGGGATCATGAACACTATGCGGTTATCTTTGTTTTGTAGAATGTACGCTTGTGGTTCGTCATGAACACGCGGCACCACAATGTGTGATCCTTTGATTAGGCGAATATTACGTGGCGAGGTTTGCTCTAAACCATCATCAAAGAACTGTTTCACCCAAGGGCCAGCTGCGTTGACCAATGCTTTCGCTTTGCGCTCGAAACGTTGGTTTGTCATCACATCAAGAATCGTTACGTGCCAAATGTCGCCTTCGCGGTGTGCTTTTTCAACTCGGCAGTAGTTGCGTACTTCTGCGTTGTTTTCTTTCGCCGCCAACACGTTCAGCAATACCATACGCGCATCATCTACCCAGCAGTCTGAGTATTCGAAACCTGTTTTCATTTCTGGTTTAAGCAAACCTGATTGAGCCAAGTTCACCGTTTTACTTCCAGGAAGAGTCGTACGTTTACCTAAGTTATCGTAAAGGAATAGGCCACAGCGGATCATCCAAGCCGGGCGTAAAAATGGTCGGTGCGGTAAACGGAAACGCATTGGTTGTGCAACGTGAGGTGCTTTTCTCAGCAACACTTCACGCTCTGCAAGTGCTTCTGAAACTAAACGAAATTCATAATGTTCAAGGTAACGTAAACCACCGTGGATTAGCTTTGAACTTGCAGAAGACGTCGCAGAGGCGAAATCATTTGCTTCGTATAAACCAACGTTTAGACCACGACCAGCAGCGTCTGCCGCGATACCCGCACCATTGATGCCGCCGCCAATAACGATTAAGTCTAGAGTTGAAGATGTACTATTGTTTGAATTAGTTTGTTGAGCACTCATGGTTTTGACCTCTTTCTGAGCGAACGAGCATTTTAGAACATAATTGAATCCTATATTAACTTTCGTTTGCGGTCATTTATTATTTTCGTTTATGCGCGTTTTATGTGATTTGCGCATAAAAAAACCTTCACTTATGACAGCGAAGGCTAAAAATAACTCTCATTCGAGCATAGAAGTGATATTAATCATGTTCAAGTGCGACTTTCCAAGTAACAAAAAAGGTTCATCGCGGCT
>NZ_JBFROH010000060.1:0-58487 GCF_041471425.1 Vibrio sp. 10N.261.52.C2
GTTCATGACACGCTTACGAAGATAGGGGATAGGTCACCGCTTTCAATCACTGAGTTCACATCCACTGTTTTCTTCATTGAAGCCATGAACTGAGCCGCGTACATCGCACCTAATTTGTAAGGTGGGAAGTAACCGAATGCGCCGTCCGTCCAGTGGAGAATGTGACCTGCATTTTAAGGTAGTTGCGGCTGTCCAAATTCTTGCTAACGGGGCGACTTAACTCACAAAGTACGAAAAGTGGGGGCAGAGTACAGTTCTTGACTCAAACGAATTCGCTAGTTTTTGCTCTGTAAATCGCACTGAAAGAGTCACACACATACAAGGTAGTATGAGCATAGCCTTGAACAAGCCCAAAATCCTCGCTGAGAGCGTTTGAGGAGGTCTGAGGGTTGTTTTTGGTAGCTAATTTACCCATTTACCATAATAAGAATGATGAACTCCGACTTTAATTGCATGAAACGAGAGCTATCTATTTAGTTTCACTGCTGCGACAATCTTAATTTCTTACTAAACTGGAATTAGTATTGAACTAATAAAAAAGGAATAGTTATGCGAATTGTTTTTTTTGTTTTTGCTCTTTTTTTTTCTTCCCTTTCATTTGGAGGTTTTAAACCAATTCACGATAAAGCCTTAGAAGAAAAAGCACTCGATGCATTAGAAGTTCACTTAGTAGCTGAAGGTTTGATAAGAGATGATGCTGAGCTAGCTCTCGCGTATGAGGAGGGAGGGAAGAGTATTTTTTTCTTTCGAGTAAGAGTGCATGAAGGTGGGGATGAGTTATATAGGGTTTTTTGCTCAAAGGCTAGGTGCCGTTTTAGTTATAACTGACAATTGAAGTTGTAGTGGTCTAATGATCCCTGACAATCACGTAAGCGACTTTTTCTATCCTTTTAATTCATGCTTTGCTTAATTGGCAATCTTGCTAAAACGGAAATGTCCAGAGGCTTCATAAGCCTGAAGCTTTACTCGTGGCGCTTTTCTTGCAAAGTGCCTGCTAGCTCAGATCTGCCCCAAAATCACTTAGATTGAATACTCTACATCGTTTAGGATGCGAACATTTTCCCTACTAAAAGTCATCCATCCTTATGAACTTTAGTTGTGAACAATTGCTATGTATCACATCAACCATTTAGTCACTTTATCTTCACGGGCTGGGGGTAAAATCACAACAAACTGATCCGCACCATAAGTTTTGGACACTGAGTTAAGTGAGTACAATCACTAACGAGGTGAACAATGACAACTAAGAAAACACGAATCAAACATGCTCCTGAATTTAAAGCCGAAGCACTTAAGTTAGCAGAGAAAGTCGGTGTCGCTGCTGCCGCACGACAGCTATCGTTGTATGAATCTCAAATTTATGGGTGGCGTAAAGCCGTCAAAAAAGATGCGAAAATCAGCGATAGAGAAAGGGAGCTCGCCACTGAAAATGCCAAACTCAAACGGTTATTGGCTGAGCAAGCTGAAGAGCTAGATATCGTAAAAAAGGCCGCCACCTACTTCGCGAAAAATCTAAAGTAGATTGCTATGAGTTTATGCTCGAACACCTGATGCAATATAGGATTGTCCGTATGGCTAAGGTGTTTGAGGTTTCTCGAAGTGGGTTTTATTATTGGATTGATAATCGCCATAAAGTCACTCAACGCAACGAGCACCGAAAGCAGCTTGATATCAAAGTTCGAGAAGTCTTTGATGATAAAAAGGAACGCGACGGTGCAAGGCGTATTCAAAAAGAACTAGAGGCAAATGGTAATAAGCACGATGTAAAAACCATTGCCGCGAGCATGAAGTGATCTGCACCAGTGATACTGGACACTCGACTAAGCGAGTTGCCCTACTTCTGTTAATTCATGACTTACTAAATTAGATAAAACGCAACTCGGAAATGTCCAGAACCTTCACAGATGGCACTTCGTAACTCAGAAGTGCCCCTTTTCTAGTTAGAACCAAAGCTACCCTTCAGCCATAATTGTGACTTTTGACTTACAATACTTGTACTATGCTTTTTCAGCTTGGTTCTACTTACACAGCAAGCTCTGCAAGTAGAAACCTTCAATGTAGTTGGGCGTTTTATCTACAGATAACGACTTCTCAAATGGTCTTTGAAGTATTGCGCATTCAAGGTTTCGCCCGTTGCACCTTTCACCAAGTCATCAGTGGTCAGCAGGCTGCCTTTGCTCCAAATGTTTGATTCTAACCAAGTGAAGATAGGGGATAGGTCACCGCTTTCAATCACAGAGTTTATATCTACCGTCTTCTTCATTGAAGCCATGAACTGCGCCGCGTACATCGCACCTAATGTGTACGATGGGAAGTAACCAAATGCGCCGTCTGTCCAGTGGATGTCTTGCATACAGCCGTTAGTGAAGTTGCCTTGAGTGCTTAAACCAAGGTAAGACTGCATCTTGGTATTCCATAACTCTGGCACGTCAGTGTGTTTGATCTTGCCGTTGATCAAGTCACGCTCAATCTCGTAACGCAGGATAACGTGTGCAGGGTAGGTCAGTTCATCGGCATCAACACGGATGAAGTCTTTCTTCACGCGCGTGTAGATCTTCTGGAAGTTTTCTTTCTCAAATTCTGAGCCTGAGAATTGCTGACCAGCCAAGTTCGCTAAGTGTCCAATGAACGGGTCGCTGCGGCCGACTTGCATCTCGAAGAATAAAGATTGAGATTCATGAATGCCCATAGAACGAGCTTCCCCCGCTGGTTGTCCTGCTAGGTGTTTTGGTAAGCCTTGTTCGTAACGTGCGTGGCCTGTTTCATGCACAATACCCATTAAGCTTTGAACGAATTCCGCTTCGTCATAGCGTGTTGTGATACGCACGTCTGAAGGCACGCCGCCACAGAATGGGTGAACACTTTCATCCAATCGGCCGTGTTCAAAATCGAACTGAAGCAGCTTCATGACTTCTAAACCCATTGCTTTCTGTTTCTCGGTCGAATAGATACCTGATGGTGCGTTAAATTGCTCGCTCGATTGTTTTTCGATCACTTCATCAATTAAACCTGGAAGCCAAGTTTTAACGTCTGCAAATAGGGTATCAAGTGAAGTAGAGCTGGTGCCCGGTTCATAAATATCCAGCATCGCATCATAAGGCGTTAGATTGGCTGCGTCTGCGCGAATCTGCGCTTCTTCACGAGAAAGCTCAACCACTTCACGCCAGTTCTTTTCGAATCCAACCCAGTCGTTGTTACCGCGTTGGCTACGCCACGCATGTTCACATTTTGAACCCGATAGAGATTTCGCTTCAACCAGTTTTTCTGGAAGTAGGTTTGCTTGTTGCCACTGGCGTTTTATTTCACGAAGTGACGATTGTTGCTCAGTGTTCAGCGCTTCATTTTCAGCGTCTGCAATCCAATCGCCAAGCTGTGGTTGAGTCATTAAGCCGTGAATATGAACAGAAAGCTCGGCCATCGCTTCACTACGAGCTTGGTTACCACCTGCTGGCATCATTGAAGCTTGGTCCCAACCACAAATAGAAGCTAGGTGTTGAAAGCGTGAACATTTTTGAGAGTGTTCGACTAGTTTTTTGAATGCGCTCATTTGACTACTCTTAATTTGGTTTCTTTAAATGATCCTTAGGGCTGCGTCAGCGTTAAGGTTCATCTCGTGTACTTTGATTATGGCTTTGCTTTTTAATGACGCCGACCTTCGCAGTCGAAGATATAGCGAGAAAAGCATGAGGCGATACGATGCCTTGAATTTACTATTTCTTAACAAATCAAACTGTTCTATTGTGCACAAAATCAGTGAGTTGTATAGCTGGTGGCAATTGTTGCTTGCGAATTGTTCAGATACACGGTATTGATGATAGATCGCTGAACAAAAATGACAATGATATGGATATTTTGAACTTTGAGGCATTTCTAATTGCCATCACTATTTTAACGCTAACGCCGGGCTTAGATACGGCTTTGGTGATTCGCAATACTAGCCGCTCTGGCTTAGCTGACGGTTGTATGACGAGCTTTGGTATTTGTAGCGGCTTGTATGTACACGCGTTTTTCTCTGCTGTGGGTATATCTGCAATCCTCGCCCAATCCGCTGAACTCTTTCAAGCCGTTAAGATGGTAGGTGCGGTTTACCTCATCTGGCTTGGCTTAAGCAGTTTGCGAGCGTTGATGAAAAACGGTGGCGGTTTGAAGGTCGGAGAACAAGCTCAGCAGGCTTACAGTGCAAAACGTTCTTTGCGTGAAGGCTTTCTGTCTAACGTTCTTAACCCAAAAACAGCAGTTTTCTATCTGGCCTTTTTACCTCAATTTGTAAACCCTGAAGGTTCGCCTTTATTGCAATCTATGTTGATGGCTTCGGTACACTTTATGATTGCGATGGTATGGCAATGTGGTTTGGCTGGCGCGCTTAACTCGGCTAAAAATTTGCTCAAAAACGCGAGTTTTATGAAGTGGATGGAAGGCGTGACGGGCATGGTGCTGGTTGGGCTGGGTGTTAAGCTTCTGATGGAAGAGCCTGTGTAGTTCACCGTTTTCAGTTGAACATGAATATATGAAAGCCCACGATGTGTCGTGGGCTTTGTGCTTTATTACTGGTAGATCTTTGTACCGATCTTATTCTAAAGCGCAGTTATTCAACGACGCTAATGTTCATCTCAGCACCTTCGAAACCTAAGTCACTCAACTCATCGGCGTTAAAGTTGGTGGTAACTTCGATGTCGCCAATGCGCTCAGTAGATTCGTTGACGGAATCAGTACTTCTTTTGCTGCGTAGATTGTTAGTAATTGGTGTTGCTTGTCCAATTTCGATAGTACCTGCAAATTGAGATTCAGCGTAGAAATCTCCAGACACGTAAGAGTGGAAGGGGCGTAAGCTTCCGCCAGTCGCGTATTGCATGCTTGATAAGCCAGCTTCTTTAATCGCCCAGCCCCAATCCCACCATTTATTTTCACCTGGGATGTAACGGTGATCCCATTGGTAGCGAATGTCGGCAGATTCACTGCTGCCACGGCCCATGGTGAAGGTATGAGCCTTGTACGGGCGGTTATCTGGATGAGAGTGCCACGCGTTGCCACCCCAACGAAGGAAGCCGTTGAATTCAACATCGTAGCTAATATCGGCGTTGAATCGGTACGGGTAAGAGATGCTTGAACGATACAGCTCAACTCGAATCGGTAGCTCCGAATTCGCAGGAACCATAGGACGAGCTTGAAGTGTTACTTGTTCGCTAGTGGAGTTGCCATTTGTTTCAGCGAAGCTTTGGTTAGCCTCGAACTTAACGGTGAGCTTAGTTTCGCCAACAAAAGGCCACTTGAAGGTGTTCTCTGTTTGAACGCTCTGTGAGAATCCGTAGCTGTTCGTTTTCGACCAGTTTGTTGATTCGTCTACTTTTAGGTCTACCACCACTTGTTGCGCGATGTTGCTGTTGTTTCTTGCCGTCGCGTAAACCGTTTTCACTAGTTCACGATCCGACTCGACAACATCACCATGCCAAAAGTTGTCGTCGTTAACGGTGTAGGCAAAATTGTCGACGGTGATTTTGGTTTTTTCATCACAGCGATAGCCGCTACAAGAGCCATTGTTATTTCCTTGTATTACCCAACTGTTGCCAGAGCGCTTTATCGTCATGTCTTCGCCCACGTACTGACTGTTATTACCGCCAACCCAAGCGTAACCTAGGTTGTGGGCTAAGTAGCTTAATGGGCGTACAAAGTCGTTACGGTTGTTCACTAATTCATACTGAACATCGATTTCGCTGCCTTCCTGAACCGATTTGGCGGAATAGTTAGGGATTTCAGATTGGTCGTTGTTTGGGTAACAGAACGTTGACCCACTGCTTGATTGCTTAATTTCGCCATGATAACCCGGCCCCATGATTACCCAGTTTCCTTTTAACCCGGTGATCTGCCAAGTGCCCATGCGAGCGACCAAAGTACTCTTCTGCTCTTCTGCTTCATAACGGTCTATAGGACGATAACCAGAGCGACAGACATCTTCACCAAGTTGGTCAAACACTATTTGGTCTGGGTAAATCTTCGCATTTACACCGGTTGATAGAACAGACAACACTGCGGTTGCTAAGAGACTTCTGTTTACTGTGATCATTAACAATTCCCTCATTTGTAATTTTTCTATTTTGATAATGTTTTGTGTGCCGTGCAGTTAACAAGACAAGTTCACTTTTTCATGTTGATAAATAGATAGATACTGAAAAGGGTTGAATTAAATTACCCAGTTAATTCAATGGCTTGTATTGTCATTAGTGTTTTTACGGTGAAAGAGTATGCAACTGAACGTAAATTGTTTGATGGGGCTCAAACCGTTTTTAGAAAAATGAAGGCCCATTATTCGGGCTTAGACGTCAAAATTATTTGACGTTATTTTTGGCGTTTGTATGAATGGTTAATTAGAAGAACAGGTATAACCATTCACAATACTCGTAGTTCTAAGGTGGGCAGGTAGTGAGTGACAAAGAGTAAAAATCTAACTTGAATATTTTGCTTTGCTATCGGTTTTAAAATGCAAACACTTAAAGTAAGGAAGACTGTAATAATTGTATTACTGATAAAATAATGAAAATAACCATCCGTTTTTTATGTGTAATATCGGAAAAGCTTGCTACTTGATAATAGGGCACTTTTGGCTAGTGGTTAAACTATCTCTAATTATCGTTTGGCCAGAAGTTGCGTTCGGCCTGTATTACACGTTTTAATGATGGCAAATAAATCATTCGAACTTAAGATATCAATCTTTACCGTTAATGGGTCATTGTTGATTAACAGGTAAGGCGCCAATCGGCTGTCATTCATTGTTTTATTTATTTTTTGCACAGAGACTAAGTCAATGGTGCCAGAAATAGAAAAGAAAAGTGATTGAGAAGGACGGGCTGTTCCTCTGAATCGCAGAACAAGTGGGTCGGGCATGTTGTCGTCTTGAACGGACATCAGGTGCAGCACCTTGTTGTTACTTATTTTCGTTAATCCGTCGGTACGTAATACATTGTCAGGTCCACCACGCTATGTTGGTAGCGATGCTCTTCTTTTGGTTGGGGCGAAGGGATACTCCATATGCCAACCAATAAAACGAATGCAGAAATGAGCGCAACGATTGGCATCATAATTGACCTCTTTCTAGGAATAGGGCCAGTTCAGTACTGGCTTGATCTAGTTGGGTTGGCGTGTAAAAGATGTTGACGGACTGGCGTGTGGCTTTGTTCAGAATAGAGAGCTCAGAATATTCCGCTTCTTCGCTAATGTACGCCACGCAATCACATTGATACTGATAGAGAATGCTTTCTAGCTCTGGCGTCATCGCCATTTCAGGGGCTTGGAAAACTTGTATTTGACCTATCCATTGCTCGCTGAGCCGGTTAACGGGGTTGATATCGCTGAGGTTTCTCTCATTAACCTTAGCAAAAGCCAATAACGCTGATGCCAACAGTAAGCAGCCAGTGGTGAAGTAGCACAACTTGTTTCGGTTTTCAGCAGTGGGAAAGTAAGCCGACGAACTTTGTTTAGGGTTAGGCTTAGGTTCGACTGCAACAGCTGCACCGATAGCAATACCGTTATTGCCGACGGGTATCAGGTTGCTCGCATCAGCAAGGGGAGTTGTGGCTGCATTATTGATGGGGGAGTCGATTACCACGCACTCATCGATAAGGCGATAGCCCACCTTAGGAACGGTGACGATTGGGGTTTCTTTGATGCCTAATCTAACGAACCCTTGGCGCAGTAAACTTATACTTTTCGCTAGTGACGTATCCCCTATGAACTCGTTTCCCCAAGCGAAGCTAATAATATCTTGTTTGTTAACAATATCGGGTGAGTTTTTATGTAATAACTCCAGGACCCGAGTTTCACGGTATCCTACTTTAATAGAACGTTCATCGTTATAAATACGGTTTTTAATCGGGTCGAATCTGATCATATAGCCAACGTTTTATTTTTATTATAATTCTCTCTACAATGTAGATGACTATAAACTGACTAATATATGAATTAAAGTCACATGTTTTATTCTTCTGGTTTTTTGTGTCGTTGAAACGAAAAGAAATTTAATATGTTTGTTACAAAACGCCTGACACCTACGCACAATCTGTTAAATATAAGTAATATCTAATTAAGTGTTGGTTTTATTAGTGTTCTTTTTAGTAGTCTTCTATCTTCTTTATTAAATCGCATAGTGGTCGATTTAATATTCTTGTTATTTATAAGGGCATATGTGCTGCATAATAATTTAAGACGTTTCGCTATGTGATGAAAATAAAAAAGCCCGCAGTTGAATGCGGGCTTGGTATTCAATCACTTCAGTTTACGCTTTAACTGCTTCACAATCATTTGAAGACGTCAACGGTTTGAAGAATAGCTTGGTTTCTTCGATAACAACGTGGCGCAGCAAGATAAGCCCGATTAGGTTCGGAATTGCCATTAGGCCGTTCACGATATCAGCCATTATCCAGATCATGTCGAGCTTTAAGAATGCACCAGAAGCCACCAACGCAATGAAGATGATCTTGTAAGGCAATACAGCTTTGGTACCTAGCAAGAACACAACACAGCGCTCACCGTAGTAGTTCCAACCTAAAATTGTTGTAAACGCAAAGAAGATTAAGCCAACAGAAACCAACATAGGGCCAAGGGTATCTGCATTCAGACCAACAGCGAATGCGTGAGTGGTCATCGCAGCGCCTGAAAGATCAGTCTGCCAAGCACCCGTTAAGATAAGCGCCAAACCTGTCATCGTACAGATGATGATGGTGTCGAAGAAGGTACCTGTCATAGAGACAAGTCCTTGTTTCACACATGAGTCTGTTTTAGCCGCTGCTGCAGCCATTGGTGCGCTACCTAGGCCAGATTCGTTCGAGAACACACCACGAGCGATACCTGATTGGATAGCAAGCATGATGCTCGCGCCAAAGAAACCACCGGTTGCTGCTGTGTTGGTAAACGCAGAAGTCACAACAAGGGTAATGGCATTCAGTAGTTGGTCGGCATTTGAAATCAGAACGCTTAAACACGCGACGACGTACATAACCGCCATAGTAGGAACAACTTTCCCTGCCACTTTAGCGATAGATTGGATACCACCAAGGGTAACCACTGCCACTAATATCGTAAGAACGACAGCAGACATCTCACGCGAAGCGCCAAATGAGATTTGAGTTGCGTCCAAGATAGCGTTGACTTGTGGGAAGGTACCGATACCGAAGCAAGCAACGCCGAGCGCGAAGACAGCGAACATTACCGCTAAGATTCGTGAGCCGACACCGTATTGCAGGTAGTACATTGGGCCGCCAACCATTTCGCCATTGCTATCGGTTCTGCGGTATTTAACGGCGAGTAGACATTCTGCGTACTTGGTCGCCATACCAAATACAGCGGCAAGCCACATCCAGAATAGGGCACCAGGGCCACCAATCTTGATTGCGGTCGCTACACCAACGATGTTACCTGTACCAATGGTTGCTGAAAGTGCAGTACACAAAGCCGCGAAACTCGATACGTCACCCGTACCAGATTTGTCTTTGCTGAACACCATTTTCAGTGCAGTTGGGAGGTGTCTAAACTGGAGTAAGCCTAAGCGAAAAGTAAAGTAGATACCTGTACCCACTAGCAGAATAAGCAGTGGTGGTCCCCAAACGAATTGGTTAATGGTTTGTAGTGTAGCTTGTAGGTGGTTCATAGATTCCCCTTAATAAATTAAAAATTTAAGGAGAAGAGGGAAGGCAGTGCAGATCTCAGGGATCGGGGGCACTACTTAATACATACGGATTTCTAGATAGAATTCTTGTGTTAATTAAGGCTGTTGCTTTCCACTCCTCTGTCCTTTTGCCTGAGAGTTTCACTTAGCGAATCACTTATAGATAAGTAACGGGCACTAAGCTTGCTCCTTCGGCGACCGATCTAACGGTTCTCTCCAGAGGTTCCTCCAACGACAGTCCTCACTTTTCTGGATTTCTCCAGCATAAAGCACCTGAAAGATTTACTTCTTCGGCGGGTCAATCTAACTAAATGTTAATGTTTAGTTAAAAACCACTCTCCTGCAGTCTTCATCGGAACAATTACCTAAATAATTAGGTAATCTGTAGGCGTATCCTAGATCATATAAAATGTGATGTCAGCTACAAAATATCTGTTTGCACAAATGTTGTTCAACTAAATGATCAAACAACGAGTCTCTGACGTAACTTGCTTATTTAAATGGTATAAAATAGAGAAACAAGGAGGAGTTATGACTCGACTAATAGCGATTGTTTTTTTATTGGCTTTGGCATTTGTACTATTTCGTTACCGGACAAACGAAAAACTGCAAAAATGGGTAGTGATAGTTATCGTTAGCAGTTTCCTTTTGTATACTGCCAGCTTGATGATTTCGGAGTTAACTCGTTAAGCCTGCCTGTAAACAGGTGGGATGAATGTGTTAGTAAAGCTTAAGTGCTTCTGGCTTGAGCGATAGGTTTAACTGAGCCTTCACAATCAGTATTGGCATTCGTGTCAGTGACCGCGTAACGTTAAATAAATTTTTGGGAGTACCCGCTAGTGAACCAGCAATCTGGACAAAGCGAACAAGATGAAGTGGTTGTTATAGAAGAACGCGATAAGCGCAGTCAGCTCTATATCGGCATTGCTGCGGTTATAGGTTTAGCACTGGGTGGCTTAATTGGTTCTACAGTTACGGCTTCTAAGTGGGAGTCCACTTACCAGGTACTCGAAACTCGTTATCAAGAACTGCATGACAGCAGAGCACAGTTGATGACATCCGTTGAAACTAAAGTGGCAAAAGTTGATACCGAAATCGATGCGAAAGTAGAAGCCGCTCTAGTGAAACAAACGGAAGAGCATCAAAAAGAGCTCCAGGAATTAGCGAAGCAGTCTTCGGTTTTAGAGAAGGCGAACTACTCGTTAGAGCAACAGCTAAATGAACAGAAGCAAACGTTAGAGCAAACTCAGCAAGACAACCAGAAACTTAATCGTCAGGCTGACATGCAATCGACTT
Organism: Vibrio sp. 10N.261.52.C2; assembly: GCF_041471425.1. Classification (NCBI taxonomy): domain Bacteria; kingdom Pseudomonadati; phylum Pseudomonadota; class Gammaproteobacteria; order Vibrionales; family Vibrionaceae; genus Vibrio; species Vibrio sp. 10N.261.52.C2. The sequence continues at coordinate 10,952 of NZ_JBFROH010000060.1, forward strand.
TGTTTGAGCGTGCGCGTGAAGTTTTCCGAAAAGAATTACAGATTTCTCAAGAACTTGAAAAACTTGAGAAAGAAAGAGATCAACTCGAGCAGAATCTTGGTTCTCTTAAGAAAGCGTGTGATGTTTACTTAGATGGCACATCATGGGATGCGAAATCTGACGCGTGTGAGAAGCAAGATAACGCTAACTCTCGACTGAGTGATATAAGACAAATGATTGAAGTCCACACCATGGACCTCAAACAGATCAAAACTCTCACTGAAGAGATGGGTCTATAAGCCGAAGGCTTTACCAACCTAACGTTAGTTTTGCACTAAATATTGAAACGCCCACATCACACACGTGATGTGGGCGTTTTGCGTTTGTCGAGAGCATAGAGCCGGTGCTTTCTCATTATTGATTATTTGCGTGTTTTCATTGTTTGCTTAGATATTTGTGAATAGTTACGTATATCCACAATGATATGTTACTTGTTGTCTATTAAATGACTTTGCATACATATTTTCAGCTCAGAGTCGCTGCATAATAGTGTTGTTCAGGATGAACACGCAGTCGATTGCTAGCTCGCATTTGGCTGCTTTGACGACAAGGGATGGAGTGATGCCAGAGTATCTTTGTGAGAACCGCACCATAGCTTATTGTTTCGATGATTGTCGCTCGCCATTAGCGCAAAAAGAGATGATCAAAGTAGAAGAGTTGGTTCGTCGTGTCGATGTTGAACACGATGATGAACAGAGTGAAAAGGGTGAAAAGAGTGAGCAGGGCATTGAAGGTAGTTATTCGCCTAATCGTTCAGACATAAAAAATCCCCACAAGCCAAGCTGGTAGGGATTTTGGATAAGTTGCAGTCCTGTTCTCGCTTTCTCAAGCAAAGGGTCTTACAAAAATTTTTAGAACAGTTTCGTTTTTAGAGCTGTGTCGTTTCTTAGAATGCAGTTAGCTACTAGAGCAAAACCTCATTCCACTAAACGTTATTTCTCATACGTTTTGATTTCGCCTGATTTCACACGAGCAACAAACGATTGCAGTTCTTTCTTCACAACTGGCATCAAGAAGTACAGACCAAGAATGTTGAAGATAGACATCGCAAAGATAGCCGCATCAGAGAAGTCGATTACCGCACCAAATTGAATCGTGGCACCAATAACAACAAACACACAGAACATCACTTTGAAAATCAGTTCCGTTGTTTTACCTTCACCAAATAGGTAAGTCCAAGCCTTAAGACCGTAGTACGACCAAGAGATCATGGTAGAAAACGCAAACATAATTACCGCGAGAGCGAGTGTGTATTTGAATACTTCTGCCGTTTCAGTAAACGATGCAGCAGTCAGCGTTACGCCCGTTAAACCAGAACCATCGAATGGACCTACGTTTAAGCCAGCAATAGTGATAACCAATGCGGTCATTGTACAAATGATTACCGTATCAACGAACGGTTCTAATAGTGATACTAGACCTTCGGTGATTGGTTCTTTTGTTTTAACCGCTGAGTGAGCGATAGCTGCTGAACCTACACCTGCTTCGTTCGAGAACGTTGCACGTTTCAAGCCTTGAATTAACGCACCAATAAATCCACCAACAACACCTTCACCAGTAAATGCACCTGTAAAGATTGCGCTGAACGCAGGGCCGACTTGATCAAGGTTAGAACCGATAACAATCAGAGCCATACCGATATACAGAGCAGCCATCCAAGGAACAACTTTTTCCGTTACCGATGCGATAGAAGGCATACCACCAACAATCACAGAGAAAACTAAAGAAGCAAGTACAAGGCCAGTGATCACACCGTATTCACTTGGTACATCAAATGCGTAAGTTAACATGGCGTGTGCTTGGTTAGCTTGGAACATGTTACCGCCGCCCAATGCGCCCAAAATACACATTAATGCGAAACCAATAGCGAGCACTTTACCTAGTCCGCCTAAACCTCTTTCACCCAGACCTTGGCTTAGGTAGTACATTGGACCACCCGAAACAACACCTGAAGGTAGGATAGTTCGGTATTTCACACCTAAAGTACACTCACAGAACTTAGAAGCCATACCTAGAAGGCCACACAAGATCATCCAGAATGTCGCGCCAGGGCCACCAATCGCAAGTGCAGCACCTACACCGGCAATGTTACCAAGCCCGACAGTACCAGAAAGCGCCGTTGTTAACGCTTGAAAGTGAGAAACCTCGCCGTCCTCTTTAGAGTTAGGATCGGTATACTTACCTTTGATAATGTCTATCGCCATGCCGACACGTTTAAATTGAACAAAGCCAAAATAAACAGTGAAGATGATCGCAGCGAGCAACAGCCAGCCAACAATCACTGGGAAGTTAGCTTCACCAATCGGTACACTTTTAAATATCAGCCCAACGAACCAACCTGTGTATTCGTTGAAAAAACCATCAACACTTTGACTTAAGTTGCTGATAGCTTGGTTAAATGATCCTTCTTCTGCAAATGCACTGGAACTAAACAATAATATAAACCCAAAAAATAATTCACGTATGTTTTTCATGGTTTTCCCTGTCTTTTTAATAAATTATGTTTGTTGCTGTTGTGTTTGTTTTCTATTTGATTTGTATATCTCAGTGGTTTATCTACTTCATTCGACGGCAACATAAACGGCTGTAGCTAGGTCGAAAAGCGAAATAAATATAAGTACTGATCTTGCTTTGTATGGATATCCTTTTGGTATGTGCACCAATAAGACTATGGTATTCGGGCTACCAAGTCCTACTGATAATCCTATACATAAAAATAATGCCAACAAAGAAATTTTTACAATAAATTTACAGTTGTTCGGGTTTTGTCATCATTTGGGAATAAGTCGATGCTTTTTATGCTGAGAAAAGCATATGCAGTAGCTGCTATAGAGTCGGGTGAAGGAGAATTCAGAGTGATGGGCTGGAGGGACATAGAGGGCGCGTAGGGGATTTCGAGTATTCGATATGTTTTCGAGGTGTATAAACATTCTAAGGCTGAAAGTGTATTCGGATCTTAGGATATTAAAAAAGCCCTTTATAAGAGCTTTTTTGATGAGCGGAAAGCATGACTACTTTCCGATAGCACATAAAACTAAACGGCTCGATCACTATTGCTATTGCCAACCGTGCTTTTGCTGGATTTGTGGTAGAGCTTAAGTGCCAATAACGAACCCCACAACAAAACTTGTCCCCAGAGTAATGTCCATTGAGATGCCACTTCTTGCCAAGATGCACCCATCTGATTAAGTGCTAAGAAGCCTTGGATAGCCGGTGTGCTTGGGAATAGCTGTGATAACAGAACTAACCATTCAGGCATCATTTCAACTGGCCAGATAAAACCTGAAGAGAAGATCAGTGGCATTGAACTGATTAACACTACTACCGTGACGAGTTCTCTTCGTGGTACTAACTCACCAATCAAAATCCCTATCAAACAACTGGCCAGTAAGAAGGGCAGAAGTAAGGTTAAGATCTGTGTTGTTGAGGCGATCTGGTTTATCCCATACATCGAAAAGCTAGCGCCGAAGTAGTACATCGACAACAGGTAATAAATGCCGACTAAGGTACAACAGCGGGCAAGCATCAATTTCGCTGGAGAGGTCTTACTCCAGTAACCAAATGTCGATTGAGCATTTTGGGTCGCGCCAACTAAACCAGAAGCCATGGCTAAGGTTTGTTGCAGGATCAACACAAAGACGGCTGGAACTACGTAATCGATGTATCCCATGCGACTATTAAACGTTGGTTTCAGGTTCAAGCTGAATGCACTGTAGCCTTTGGCTGCCGATTCTAAAGGCACACCTTCGACTAACAAATGGCTGACCTTAACTTGCGCAGCTAACGTACCACCGGCCTTGGCAAGCCCTTCAACAATGGTTCCGTAGACCAAAAAGTAAGAAGCATCACCAGCGTAAGAAAGTGTCGGGCTCTTACCGAGCAACAAGTCTTTATAGAAATCTTCTGGAATGACAAGGAATCCGCCAATCTCTTGGTTAAGCACGGCTTGTTTCGCATCGGCGATGGTGGAGTCTCGACGGACCAATTCGATCTGAGAGGTGGCATCCACCATACGCTCTAATTGATAGCTGCTTTGACTCTTATCCAAGTTCACAACCGAAGCTTTCAGTTGTTGAGGAACTTGGTTCGCGTAAGGCAATGGATACAAGAAGGAATAGAAGACCACACCACCAAATACCGTAAGAAGCACGACAGGGTTGCGCAATACCGCTAAGAGTTCTTGCTTGAGCAGTTGAGTAAAGCTCATCGTTTTACTCCTTGTTGTGCTGATGCTTCTGGCTGTGTTGACGGCGTTGTTTTTGCAGATATAGCTGCTTTTGTAGATGGATCTGCTTGTGCAGTTAGAGTTGATTGCGCCAAGTGTTTCTTAATTAGCAACATTACCACGAAAGCAGGAACTGCATACCACAACATAGAAGAGAGGCTGATCAAAGACTGTGCTGCGCTCACACCATAACTAGACTGCGCCGTTTGTACTTCGATGTAATGACTCACGGGCAATAAGCTTCTCCAAATTTGAGCAGCTGTATTCATGTCTGTTACTGGAAAGGTAATACCCATGAACGCAAAGCTTGGTGCCGTAAATGCGCCAGCGAAACTCATCGCCCTTGCTGGATCAAGTGTTAAGAAGAAAAACAAACAACCCATAATGATACAACTGATCACGGTTAGCAGTTGGGCAATAGTCAATGCCACAAAGCTGCCGTTAAATGGCCAGTCTAAGAGCACATAGAACCAAAAACTAAACGCGATACCAAACATCAAAAACAAGACAAGGTAGGGCGTTAATGTTGATGCGAGTGACTTCATAGGGGCGTTGGATAACCAAGCGTGAAGCCCACGAGCTCTAACGTTCGCCGTCAAAACCAATATCGTGCCCACCACAATCATGATCTGCCACAGTGCAGGAATAACCGCAGACACCAAGAACTGTGCATAACTGGTGTTCTTGTTGAACAGCGGCGTGATCTGGCTTTGTACCGTTACTGCTTGGCCTAATGCGGATTGCACCGTGGTATCACCGTGTGACAGCTGTTTCACGACTTCAAGTTGCGCGTTAAAAGTCCCTTGAGCCTGCAGCAAGGCAGAGTTCACCAGCTTACCGATTAAGATAAATTGGCTGTTATAGAATACAGACACTTGCGGATTCAAGCCGAGCAGAAGGTCTCGGTCGAAGTGCCTTGGTATCACAACATAACCATAGATATCACGTTCGATCATCGCTTTCGCCGCATCACTCGCAGAGCTGTATTTCTGAGTGACTTGCAGCGTTGGTGACGCATCAACAAGGCGTGTGAACTGTTGCGAGATTTGACTGTGCTCAAGGTCGACAACTGCGACCGGTAAGTCACGAGCGATCCCTTGTGAAAAAATCAGCCAGATACTGGCAGCAAGCAGCAAAGGAATCCAAGTTAGGCAAGACAACAACCATTTGTCTTTGCGGACAATCGCCCACTGCCGAAGCAAGGTATTCTTCGCTCTATGATGCTCAGTTGATTGCGAGCCTCTAGATTGCGATCCAGTATATTGAGAGTTAGCAGACATAAGTCACCTAAAGCTCAACCACTAGGCTCATGCCCATACGCAGTGTTTCGCTCGTATCGACAGGGTGCGCTTCTACTTCAAAAGTACGTAAATCGAAGCCTTGTGCTGCGTCTGTTGAGCGCCAAGTTGCGAAATCACCCATTGCGGCGATGTGAGTTACTTGGAAAGTTAATGATTTATCCAGAGCCGGTAGGTACGCCTCAAACTGGCTGCCTTTCTCGAAATGCTTAAGCATGTCTTCACGAACATTGAGCACAGCCCAAGCATCCTTGGTGTCGATAACAGTCACAACAGGGAAGCCTTGTGGTGCAAGTTCTCCACTGCTCAATAGAACCTGAGAGACTTCGCCATTAAACCAGCTGTGGATCTGTGTGTCTTTTGCGTAAGCTTCAACTTCCGCTACCGCACCCGCTGCCATTAACGCTTTTTGAGCGGCGGCCACTTTGGTTTCGTCACGCGCACCTTCTTGCGCTAATTGATACATTTGGAATGCAGCGCTTTCGGTGTACTTCGCCGCTTGCCACTGTGTTTTGGCTTCATCACGCTTCTGCTCGGCAACCACACCATCGTTGTAAAGGTTGTTTACACGTTGGTAGGTTTTGTCCATCAGATCGGCAGCTGCTTTGGCTTTCAACCATTGGTCTTTAGCCGCTTGGATCTGTTGAGTACGCGCGCCATTCTCTGCTTCTTGTGCTAATGCACCAGCGGCTTTCTGACCAGCTTTTGCTTGCTCTAGCTTCGCATCAATCTCAGGGCTTAGTAGAGAGAAGATCAATTCGCCTTTTTCAACCGAATCGCCTTTGCGCACGAATATTTCATCAATTCTGCCAGGTACTTTCGATGAGATGCTGTATTGCTGCGCATCGATTTGACCTTGAAGCTTAACCGGCTGAGGTTGATAAGCTTGATAGAAACTGTATCCGACCCAGCCAATAACGCCGATACCAACTAAAGATAGAAGAAGGGGCTTAATAGGTTTCATGAATTATCCTTTTGACTGGCTAACGGTGTCTGTTTTTGAGTCGAAATCAGACGGAACAGAGGAGGTTAAGTAACTGGAGTAAGCATTCATTTCGCTGGTTAGCGCTAACAGCTTGTTGAGAGAGATTAGGTATTTGAAGCGAGCAGCAGATTGCTGGGTTTTAATGCTCGCAAGATAAAGCTCGGCATCAACCACTTCTAATGAGTTAGATAACCCTTGTGTGAAGGCTTTTTTACGAAGTAATAGGTTTTCCTGAGCTAAAGACAAGCTCGAGTTTAGGCCTTGAACCTCTTCAATGGCTTGGTTTGCTTCAAGGTAAGTCTTTTGTACCAACACGGTTAAGTCTTGCTTAGCTTGTGACTTAAGGAATTGAACCTGTGATACGGCACTGTGAGCCGCAGCGACTTTGTCGGAACGGCCAGAGGTATCAAGCAGTGGCACATTCACACCAATGCCAACCAACCAATCGGGTTTCATTTCACTGGCTAGAGAGTCATCTTCATACAGGCTGTAATCACCATAAAGGTAAACCTCTGGGTAGTATTTACCTTTCTCGGCTTTAATTAAGCTGCTTGCTTGTTTCTCTTTTGCATCAAGAATCTTAAGGCCGGGGTAGGTCATGAGTGTCTGGTCAATGAACACGTCCATATGAGGCAGGTTCTTATTGATAAACAGTTGTTCAGAGGGTTCTACACTTTCATTTTGACCAAGGATTTGGGTCAACGCCAATTGCGCAATTTTAAGATCGTTCTGAGCTTTCGTGCGCTCTACAATCGCTTTATCTAAAGAAGCATCGGCTTGTAGGCGTTCTACTCGGGCGATTTGTCCTTGCTGTTCAAGCTTGATGGCGAAATCACGATGCTGAGTTAAGCCTGCTTCAACGGCTTGACGCGTTCTCACCACGTCTTCCGCTAAGATCACTGAGAAGTAATACTTACTTAAGTCTTCGTAGCGAGCTTGTTTCTCCATCAACAGTTGGCTTTGCGCTTCTTCGCTTTTACCTTCAGCCGCATTTTGCGCAGCGGTTATTCGACCACCAGTGAAGATAGGCCACACAGCACGAATGGAAGAGCTAAAGATGTCTTGTTCGGTAATCGTTGAGGTAACGCCACCAACTAGAGGGCGCAAAATCGCGGATATAGCAGGGTTTACTCCGCTCAAGCTATCTGAAAACTGTTCACCATTAATCGTCACATCACTATCAAGGTGCGTGTAGTTAGCCCCTAAGGTAATAGAAGGAAGATTGAGGCTACTTGTTGAGTTCTGAAGGTGTTGATAACGTTCAACGTTGGCTTGTTGAGCCGCAAGAGAGTTGTTGTTCTCTTGGAGAATTTGCCACGCTTCAGAAAAAGTGAGCGGAGCTGCATAGCCTGGCGAAGCCATAGTGCCGAGAAGCATACTGGCGATCGCAAGGTATCGGAATTTTGGTTTGGTCATCTGCATTAAATACCAATTAGAGTATTAACTCTAATGTTAACAGGGCGATAGTCATTTGTCTTGAATAGATTGTCTCATATGAATAGAAATTCTCATAACTCGTTAATCAAGTGTAAATAAGATTGAGTGACGTGAATATCAAAGATAAATGAAACTTAAAAAGCACGCATAAGCATGCTCTTTAAGTTCAGTATAGAAGTGTTTTTACAAAATGAAGTGGCTTATTTAAAGCTAGGACAATGGTGATCGGCGCGCCATACCAATTGTCTTGAACCTTGCATTGTTTGTAATAAATCTCTACCTGACATTTGCGGGAATGCTAACAATACCTTGAGATCGAGAGGGGAGGTGCCATCTTTCTCATAGGCTCTTACGTGAGTAAAAGTCGATTGTAAGTGTTTGAACAGCATAGTCTTAGTAAGACAAATTCCAAAGTTATCGCGTTTCATTGCCTTGTTTCCTTTTCAACAATGTTTATACGTTATGTTTGTTATCCTGTTTCTATTGGACGTTGCCACTGACTGATCGATACTTCCTGCTCATCAATGTTTTATTATTGGGTGATGCTTTTATCAGTCACCTCTTCGTTGTCTGGCTAGCCGAGTTTGAAATAGCGATGGATGAATAGGGGAGAATACTTAATCCGTTTGTTCATCATTCGTAACGGCGAGCGTGCAACTTTTAGTTATAGATACGTCCAGCGAGCGAAGGGTTGTTGCTATTTTGTTAATCGAAGTTTCGATTCAAAGCGCGGTCTGAAAACCATGACCTATGGCTTAGCAACAATAAACTTCTTCATATGCAACCATTATAATTGTATTTATTTTGAACAACCTAAAAAACACCTAAAAGCTTAGTGATCTAGCTCAATATTTATTCGTTTATTTTGGTTTTTAAGCTAATCAGTCCTAAAAATGAACGATTAATCGAGATGAACAACGTAAAGGATTATCAATTAACAATCTGCTCAATTATTTAGTTGAGTAGCAGTCACAAATTCACGCCCCTAGAAAGGTCATGCGATTAACTTGGTGTTAACATTGATCGTCTAACACTAGGGACGGTGGAATATGAAATGGAGCAGTATCAGTTTCCGTAAAAGGTTACTGATTATCATGACGGTCACTGGCCTCGTTGAACTTTTGATTCTTGCTGCTGCTGGTTTTTACTACATCAAACAATCTCAAGAACAAGAGATGGGTTTGAAAGCGTTAGGTGTTGCTGAATTTCTATCTGAATCGCCGCTTGTCACCAGCATTATTCAAGAAAATGGAACGTTGGACCCTAATGGCGTTCCCTACGTTTTGTCTGAAGAAACCCAAGTTAAATTTCGTAACCTTACTCAGCTCATTGGCGCGGCGTTTATCGTTGTTGGAGATGATAAAGGTATCCGCCTGATTCACCCTTATGATGACAGGCTCGGTAAACCCATGCGTGGTGGCGATAACCAAAAAGCATTGGTATTGGGCGAGTCTTATGTGTCGACAGCCAAAGGATCGCTGGGTTTTTCAGTTCGTGGTAAATCCGCGGTAAAAGACACCCAAGGTACCGTTATTGGTGTGGTGTCAGTTGGTTACTTATTGGATTCGTTGCAAGATCGAATCGAACCTTACTTAGCCTTTTTGATTGTGATGGCGTTGCTGGTGGTTGCGGTCAACGCTTTGATTTCGAGTTATGTATCTCGCCGTTTTCAACGCGCTATTTTGGGCTTTGAGCCTGAAGAGATAGGCCGGTTGTATGTTGAGCTAGATGTAACCATGAGTACCGTGAAAGAGGGCATTCTGAGCATCGATAAGCACGGCATTTTACGTTCAATTAATAAGAGTGCCTGCGATATTTTATCGATAGACAGGGATAAAGCACTCAATCAACAGCGCCTTTCTGATGTATTGCCAGGCAGTGATTTAGAACAACTGCTATCAACCGGCGACACCGACCACGATGTTGAGTTGTATTTAAACAATAAGCGAATCATTGCTAACCGAAGCCCGATTATAGTGGCAGGTGAGGTGGTCGGGGCGGTATCGAGTTTCCGATTACGAGATGAAATCAACGATTTAACAGACCAGCTCTCACAAACCAAAGAATATGCTGATCTACTGCGTTCACAAACCCACGAGCATCAAAACAAGCTTAACACTATTAGTGGCTTGATTCAGATGGGCGAGCTGGACTCTGTTCAACAATTGATTGGTCAAGAAACCGCTCATTACCAGAGCTTAATTGAGTTCTTAAGAGAGACGGTGAAAGACCCTCTTATTGCAGGCATGCTTTTAGGCAAAACAGAGCGAGCTCGAGAGATTGGGTTAGAGCTTAAAGTGGAAGAGGGATCAAGGCTTGAAGCTCTGCCTAGCTGGTTAAACGCGGATGACGTTGTCACAATTCTTGGCAACCTGATTGATAACGCCTTTGACGCCACCATGACGGCGATTAAGCAAGAGGGTCAAATTGCGCCAGCGCGTCGGGTTATTGAAGTTTCAATCAGTGATTTTGGTAATGAAATTATCGTAGAAGTAGAAGACAAAGGGTGCGGTTTGCCGAAAGAGTTGGCGACCAAAGCACTCACCGAAAAAGGCGTATCGAGCAAAGCGAAGCAAAATCGTGGTGTGGGTTTGTATCTGATAAAGCAGCTGGCAGACCGATATCAAGGGCAGCTTGAAATGGTCGACAACCACGATTTTGGCACGCGAATGACGGTTTATCTGCCAAAAGAAGAACAATAATTAAGCACGAAACGATCTTGTGAAGATCATCGTGACGGAAAAAGCATGGTTAAAGGAAGAACATAAATGAACGCAATCACGAGAGTCATGGTCATTGAAGATGATATTGCGATTGCAGAGCTACACCATCGTTATTTAGAACAGATGGGTGGCTTTGACGTGGTCGGCATTGCCACCACACAGTCTGAAGCGCTCATGCAACTGGACATCTTAAAACCTGATTTGGTGTTATTGGACGTGTACCTGCCGGACGGGTGTGGGCTCGATATTCTTAATCACGTAAGAGGGAGCAATCAAGGCTGCGACGTTATCTTGATTACTGCTGCTCGGGATGTGGATACGCTGCAGCAGGCAATGCGCGGGGGAGTGGTGGATTACCTATTAAAACCAGTCATGTTTCCTCGTTTGGAAGCAGCACTGAAGAAGTATCAGTCACAGTTACAAGAGTTCGAAAGCGTGTCTGATTTGAACCAAGGTTTGGTTGATAAGATGCTGCAAGCCAATGCCAAAGCGGACTCAGGAAAAGTATCAACCTTGCCCAAAGGAATTGATGGCGTAACGTTGGATAAGATCAGAGCCATTTTTCAGCAAGCTGATGCCGTTAATATTACCGCCGATGAAGCCGGAGAACGAATTGGTGCTAGCCGAACCACCGCCAGACGCTATTTAGAATTTTTGATTACCACTGGTGAGTTAGTCGCAGACTTAAATTACGGTACCGTAGGTCGCCCGGAGCGCTGCTACAACAAAGCGCAAAGATAAACACGACACCATCAAAATAAATATAAAGCCAGTTGAATAAGCTGGTTTTACCTTTTTCTCCCTTTCCTATTGCTCACTCCACCGACCAGATACCGTTCTTTCTTGACTACACTGTTTGAGAATGCCGATTTGCTTCACCCGTGGGTTAAATGAACGGAACTATCGATTAGAATTTGTTCGAAATGAGTCAATATTTAATCGATTGCTTTCACAGTGGTTGATGTAAATCAAATAGTCATAGACAATACTGTCCCGAATAGAGGTGATAGCTTTCACCCTCGTTTACCAAACGCATTCTCAAATTTAATAGGCGCTTACTATTGATGTAATAGTTAAGACCTATTATCTATTTTCGTATGTCGCTGATACCTTTGGCGAATACTAAAAACCTTGTTTTTATAGGAAAGATGATGGTAATACCTGAAAACAGCAGCATCGTTATTTTTGGTGCGTCGGGAGATCTAACTTACCGCAAGTTAATTCCTGCTCTATACCACCTGTATGCTAGCAATCAACTACCAGAATCCTTTGCGATTCTTGGAGTGAGCCGTACTGAGTACAGCGATGAGTCTTACCGTGAGAAGCTGAAGAAGTCTCTTCAGGAAATGGAAAAAACTGAACCAGAGACGCTGAATGCATTTATTGAACATCTGCATTACCAAGCGATCAATACTTCAGATGTAGACGACTATGCTCGCTTAGCACAACGTCTAGACAAGCTTGAGCAAGACTACCAATTCGAAAACCATAACACATTGTTCTACTTGGCAACCCCGCCAAGCCTATACGGTGTGATTCCAGCAAACCTTGCTGCGCATGGCCTTAACGATGAATCGAACGGCTGGCGTCGTCTGATCATCGAAAAACCATTTGGTTACGACTTAGCATCAGCTCAAGCGTTGGATGAAGAGATCCATCATCACTTCCAAGAACACCAGATCTACCGTATCGACCATTACCTTGGTAAAGAGACGGTTCAAAACCTTCTAGTGCTTCGTTTCTCAAACGCGATGTTTGAACCACTGTGGAACCGTAACTTCATTGAATACGTTGAAATCACAGGTGCTGAGTTCCTTGGCGTTGAAGAGCGTGGCGGATACTACGACGGTTCTGGCGCAGTTCGCGACATGTTCCAAAACCACCTGCTGCAAGTGCTAGCGATGGTAGGTATGGAGCCGCCTGCACAAATTAACGCTGATTCTATTCGTGATGAAGTGGTTAAAGTGCTTCAGTGTCTGAAACCATTAGAAGAAGATGATCTGCGTAAAGACTTAGTATTAGGTCAGTACACAGCATCAGATGTTCGTGGTCAGCACCTACTAGGTTACCGTGAAGAGCATGGTGTAGCGGATGATTCTCGTACCGAGACTTACATCGGCTTGAAAGCTCACATCAATAACTGGCGTTGGAATGGTGTTCCTTTCTACGTACGTACAGGTAAACGCTTACCAACACGTGTGACTGAAATCGTGATTCACTTTAAGAACACGCCACACCCAGTATTTGGTCAAGATGCACCAGAGAACAAGCTGATTATCCGCATCCAACCGGATGAAGGTATCCAGATGAGCTTTGGTTTGAAAGAGCCAGGCGCAGGCTTCAAAGCAAAAGAAGTGAAAATGAACTTCTCTTACTCTGACTTGCCTGAAACTCAGATGCTGACGGCTTATGAGCGTCTTCTTCTTGATGCACTGAACGGTGATGCGACTCTGTTTGCACGTACCGATGCGGTAGAAGCATGTTGGAAGTACGTTCAACCAATCTTAGACTTCAAGCAAGATCCTCAAGCACTGTTTGGCTATGCTTGTGGTACTTGGGGCCCACAGGAAGCAGATGAACTTCTGCAACGTGATGGCCGCGCATGGCGTTTCCCATGCAAAAACTTAACAGACACGGATTACTGCGAACTATGATCAATCACAAGATCTTTGCAACGCCTGAACTGGTTGTTGAAAACCTAGCAAATGAAATGAAAGCATACAGTGAGCAGGGCAAACCTGTTCACATTTCACTGTCTGGTGGCAGCACGCCAAAAATGCTTTTCAAACTTTTAGCACAGGCGCCATACGCGGAAGGTATTCAATGGAATAACCTTCACTTCTGGTGGGGCGACGAACGTTGCGTTGTACCAGACGACGCTGAAAGCAATTTCGGTGAAGCAAACGCACTCTTATTTTCAAAACTAAAAGAGTTTACTCAAGTAAACCTTCCTGCTGAAAACATCCACCGCATCCGTGGTGAAGATGAACCAAAAGCAGAAGCAGAGCGTTTCGCAAAAGAGATGGCAGACGTAATCCCAACAGAAAACGGCACGCCTGTATTCGATTGGATTCTGCTTGGTGTTGGCGCAGACGGCCACACAGCTTCACTATTCCCAGGTGCAACCAACTACCAAGATGAGAACCTATCTGTATTAGCTTCTCACCCTGAGTCTGGTCAAATCCGTGTTTCTAAAACAGCGAAAGTTTTAGAAGCAGCAAAACGAATCAGCTACCTAGTACTGGGTGCAGGTAAAGTTGAGATCGTTAAAGAAATTCATACAACTCCTGCTTCAGAACTGCCTTACCCGGCAGCGAAAATCCAGTCTAAAACTGGCGAAACAGAGTGGTTCCTAGATTCAAATGCAGCAAGTGCTATCGCATAAGTGCGAATAGCCGCAAGGAGATAAAATAATGAAAGGTGATATCGGTGTAATTGGCCTAGCAGTAATGGGTCAGAACCTTATCCTAAACATGAACGACCACGGCTTCAAAGTTGTGGCTCATAACCGTACTGCTGCTAAAGTAGACGAGTTCCTAGAAGGCCCAGCTAAAGGTACTAACATTGTTGGTGCTTACTCTCTAGAAGAGCTAGTTGAGAAGCTAGAAGCGCCACGTAAAGTGATGCTTATGGTTCGTGCTGGTGACGTTGTAGACACGTTCATCGAAAACCTAATCCCACTTCTAGACGAAGGCGACATCATCATTGATGGTGGTAACACTAACTACCCAGACACTAACCGTCGTGTAGCGCATTGTCGTGAGAAAGGCATCCACTTCATCGGTACTGGTGTATCTGGTGGTGAAGAAGGTGCTCGTTTCGGTCCTTCAATCATGCCAGGTGGTGCGGCTGAAGCTTGGGAAGCGGTTAAGCCAATCTTCCAAGGTATCTCGGCAAAAACTGACGCTGGTGAGCCTTGCTGTGACTGGGTTGGTAACGACGGTGCTGGTCACTTCGTTAAGATGGTACACAACGGCATCGAATACGGTGACATGCAGCTTATCACTGAAGCATACCAGTTCATGAAAGATGGCCTAGGTATGTCTGCTGACGAGATGCAAGCAGTATTCGCTGACTGGAACAAGACTGAGCTAGACAGCTACCTAGTTGAAATCACTGCTGACATCCTTGGCTACAAAGATGAAGACGGTGAAGCGCTAGTTGAGAAGATCCTAGACACTGCAGGCCAAAAAGGTACGGGTAAGTGGACTGGTATCAACGCACTAGACCTAGGTATCCCACTAACACTGATCTCTGAGTCTGTATTCTCTCGTTGCCTGTCTGCTCTTAAAGACCAACGTGTTGAAGCTGAAGCTTTGTTTGAGAAGACAATCACTCCAGTTGAAGGCGACAAGCAAGAGTGGGTTGATGCACTACGTCAAGCTCTACTGGCTTCTAAGATCATCTCTTACGCTCAAGGTTTCATGCTAATGCGTGAAGCGTCGAACGAAAACGGCTGGGACCTAAACTACGGTAACGTAGCGCTAATGTGGCGTGGTGGTTGTATCATCCGTTCTGCATTCCTAGGCAACATACGTGATGCGTACGAAGCAAACCCAGACATCGCGTTCCTAGGTTCTGACGAGTACTTCAAAAACATCCTACAAGGCAGCCTAGTGGCATGGCGTAAAGTAGCAGCGAAATCTCTAGAGTCTGGTATCCCAATGCCATGTACGATTTCTGCGCTATCTTTCCTAGACGGTTACACAACTGCACGTCTACCAGCGAACTTGCTTCAAGCTCAACGTGACTACTTCGGTGCTCACACTTACGAGCGTACTGACCGTCCACGTGGTGAATTCTTCCACACAAACTGGACTGGTACAGGCGGCGATACTGCTTCTACAACTTACGACGTATAATCGTTAGTTAGAATCAGTTAAGAACCTTGTTGTTCTTATTAGCTGTAAACTAGAAAACAAAAGGATGCCAACTGGCATCCTTTTTTGTTGGTTCTGCAAGAGAGTCACAGACAGCAAATTTAATACAACCCGTTAAGCGAGTGCAGCTTGTGGACTTTGCATATCACTGTATTGCTCTCGTATCGACATGAAGTAATCAAGGTTTTGCTTCAGCGCAGAGACGCACTCTGGATCAAACATCAACCCTGTATGCGCTTCAATGTAGTCCATTACCTTAGATGCTGACCATGCGTGTTTGTAAGCTCGTTTACTCAGTAAAGCATCGAACACATCCGCTAGCGTTACAATTCTTGCCTCCAGTGGAATCGCTTCTCCAACGAGCGCATCTGGCAACCCTGAGCCATCAAACCGTTCATGATGGTGACGTACAATATTCTTGATGAACTGAACTTCTTCGCTACACATTGAGCTGTGGTGGGAAAGGGCAACCACGTCATCAATCATCTCTTCGCCATATATCGTGTGATTGTTCATGATGTTTCTTTCTTCTTCCGAAAAACGCTCAGTACTGAAGAGCACTTTGTCTGGGATTCGGTACTTCCCTATGTCGTGAAACGGGGCATACAAGCGAATGCGGTGAACGAATTGGTGGGTAATCTCATTGTTACTGTGCGAAAGCGTACGTGCGAGCTGTTCGCTGTATTTTCCCATGCGAATCAGATGCTCTTTGGTTTCAGGATCGCGTGCGTGCCCCATGTTTAGGGCGATGGCTAATGAGGACTGAAAATGTCTCTGGCGTTCGAAGAGTTGCACAAACAGGTTCGAAATCGCTTGGGTGAGGTAGGCGATGTCGCTTTGTATTGTCTGCTTAGCAAAAAAGTCAGTGCATGAGGCGTTGATGAAAACGAACCCAAGGTTACTCTCTTGGTAGTGGATTGGAGTGGTGTAGCTACTTTGGTGACCAAGCTCGAGTAGATGAGAGATTTGTTTAGTCGGATTCATCAAAGAGAGGTCATCAACAATTCTTGTTTCCAATGATTCAGCCAGACGACTCAACGCAGAGTTGGGTTTGATCTCCTGTTCGATGTAATGATGCTTGGCGTTTTGGCACAGTGAATCCGATACAAAATAATTCGATGCTTTATTTTCACTGCACAGCACCACGGATAGCCGAGATAATATGGGGTAGTGTTCACGAGCTAGCTGGAAGAGATCATCGACTATGGCGACGATGTCTTTGTCTTGGGCCGCTGCTCTAATGAAATGGGAGTAGTCAAACATGTGGCAAGCCAACCTTTAATTATAATTATGCCACTGTTTAATCGGGTTTTTACCGTTTCGATATTCAATAAAACCATAGCACTGTGTTATTAAAATGTAATACTGCGTACTGAAAAACTTTAATGTCATCACTAAATATATGGCTTTTGCATACGGTTACCGTAGGTTTTGTTAAGTTAAACCAGTCTCATAATCTTTAAGGGGAAATTTTGTTCACAGAATGTCTTAGTCTGTATAGCGAGCTAAGGTAGGGTGTTAAGTGACCAATTCGAAATTAATTTCAAAGATAAATAGGATAACGAGTATGCTTTATGCCATCATAAAGGCATAAATAAGGGCAATGGATGTAATGCCCAAGTGATTGAGCTAGAAATGGTCAGTGATGACGGTGTTCTAGAGTAAATTCAAGGCCTTTAGTTGCCTTGAAAAAGGTAATGTTATGACTGAAGAAGAAAGAATCAAACTGCAACAAAATAACCCGCTACACGGCTTAAAGCTTGAAACCATGATCACTGAATTAGTGGATCATTATGGTTGGGAAATTTTAGATGCGGCAATGCGTATGAACTGCTTTAACACTAAGCCTACAGTGGCAAGCGCAGTTAAATACCTGAAGAAAACCGAATGGGCTCGTGAGAAGGTTGAAAACTTCTACCTTTACCGTTTCAAGCGCATGCCTAAAGCATCGGACATCGAATACCAGATGCCTCCGCGTTCACGTACATTCCGCCATGGGCTAGAGCCTCGTGAGCCGATGGAACTAACGGTTGAGTCTATCCATGCCTCTCAAGCTAAAGCTGCGTCTGCATTTAAAGAGCGCCGTGGCGGTAACGGTCGTAACTTCCGTCGTTAACAAGAAGACGTCGCTAGAAAGAACCGTCGCTAAATAAGGCGTCGGCGATTAGCACGGCTAATTAGATAAGCGAAAAACACAAAAGGAGCCTATGAGCTCCTTTCTTAATTCGTTCGATTTAAACCGTAAATGGCTAAGCTTCGCGGTTCTTTCTTTGATTCTTCCAAAGATCGGTGACATAAACGATTGCACTGATAACTAAGAATAGCGCTGACACAGAAAACAGAGCGGGCATTTTTAGGAGCCACGCGAATGTGGCAGCAAGAAAAGCGACAAAGCAAATGAGTCGACTTGATGACATGACATGACCGAGTTTAATGTTCATAACGCCTCCTAATGAAGTCTCACTTTCGACAGGAGAATTATCCCACCTTTGGCAAAATAAAGGCTAAAAAACAGTCTAAATTGTTATCAAATTTGCTAATTGAAGGACTCGTCTCACACATTTTGGCTTGGCTATTTTATAAGCAATAAAATAGCGGAATCGGTATGAGAAGGGTGTAGTCTCTTTGCTTAATCTTTCCAGTTGCAAGCCTTATTGACCGAACGTCTAATTAGCATAGAAAAAGTAAGCGGTGATCAAAAAGCTCGCGATGATCACTGTGGTTCGAACATAGTGTTGAGGGATGCGGCGAGAGATTTTTGCTGAATAATAACCACCAACCAATGTACCCAATAATACAGCCATGCCAGACGGCCAATCAATCGAACCATTTACGATAAAAAATACGATCGCTGCGAGGGAAGCACACGCGGACACGAGCAGTTTGATGCCATTCATCACGTTGATGTTGGTGTAACCAGCCAGCGCCAAGTAGCTCAATGTCACAATGCCTAAGCCTGCATTAAAATAACCACCATAAACACACACGATCAAAAGCAATACAGCGGAAAAGAACGCCCCTGCGCTGGTGGCGTGCTTATGTTTAGCGGTTACTTTCTTTAGCCATTTGTTGAGAGTGCCACCAAAGGTAAAAAGCAGAGCGGCGAACAGTAATAACCAAGGTACGGATTGGGTAAATAGCGCTTCTGGCGTGTGTAGTAGTAAAAATGCACCAATGCCGCCGCCAATTACGCATAGCCCAACAACGAGCTTGAGTTGTTTGGTACCAGATTGAATTTCGTGGCGCAGTGCGTAAGCACCACTGATGTAACCAGCGCATGAAGCAAAGGTGTTGGTCGCGTTGGCTGCTATTGGTGGAACGCCAGCAAATAACAAAGCAGGGAAAGTGATGAAGCTGCCGCCACCCGCAATGGAGTTAAGCACACCGCCAACCACCCCTGATAAGAATAGAATCAACCAATCCATAGTTTTAGAATCCAATACGTTAACTAACTGGTTACCTTACTTGAATTTGTTATGAATATCAGCGCCATGTGTGTTGTAAAGATAGGTTTGTGAGTTTGCTACCATCTTTAACCGCTGGTTTTAATTGAGGCTTTAAATGAAAAAAGGAGCCAATGGCTCCTTTCGTTGAGGTTTAGTTGATTCGATATAGCTTTACACTTCTACTGGCTTCGCTCTAAAACTCTTAAATAGTTTCACTAGAATCGGGCTAGACAGCACCAATACCGCCAGAATAGTGAAGGTCATCGTAATAGGGCGTTCCCATAAGAAGTTCAACTCACCATCGCTGATCATCAATGCTCGTCTTAAGTTCTCTTCCATCAAGCCGCCCAATATGAAGCCTAACAGTAATGGTGCCAATGGGAAGTTGGCTAGCCTTAATGCTATCGCAGCCATCGCTACCAGTAGCATCACAAATACGTCCATCGTGTTGAATGACACCAAGTACACGCCAGTGATTGAGAAGAAGATAATCATTGGCAGTAGAACCGTTCTAGGTACCGCTAGCAGTTTAGAGATATATGGGATCAACGGTAGGTTTAAGATAACCAGCACGATGTTGCCAAAGTACATCGAGATAATCACCGACCAAAATACGTCTGGGTGTTCAACGAACAAGCGAGGACCAGGCTGAATACCGTAGGTAATCAATGCACCAAGCATAATCGCAGTTGTACCAGAGCCCGGAATACCCAGCGTTAGTAGCGGAACGAATGAACCACTTGAAGCGGCGTTGTTTGCTGATTCAGGAGCAACAAGACCACGGATACTGCCTTTACCGAACTCTTTCTGCTTGTCTTTTGGCGCGAGGCTACGCTCCATACCGTAACTTAGGAATGCCGCAATAGTGGCACCTGCGCCCGGTAGAACACCGGTAAAGAAACCGAGAATAGAAGATCGAATTGAAACTGGTGCCACTTCTTTGAACTCTTCTTTGGTGACCTTCATGCTACCAATATCCGACATCTTTTGGCTTTCTTCCGCGCTGGTGTCTTGCTCTGGTTTTAGAATACCCATTAAAGTCTCACCTAAAGCGAAGGTTGCCATAGCAAGAAGTAGGAAACTAAAGCCATCCATCAGGTCTGTTAGACCAAACGTGAAACGCTCAACACCAACGCCTTTGTCGATGCCAACAGTAGACAGCATCAAACCAAGAATGGTCATCATCCATGCCTTGATTACCTGACCTGGGCCCGCAAACGCCGCTACTGCCGATAAACCTAACAACATCAATGCGAAGTAGTCTGAAGACTGGAAGCTCAATGACACGCTGGCTAAAGCCGGAGCCGCAATCAAAAGCATGATTGCCGAAAGTGTGCCACCAGTGAAAGAAGAGTAAGCCGCGAGTGCAAGTGCTTTACCCGCTTGGCCTTTTTGTGCCATCGGGTAGCCATCGAATGCGGTTACTACCGTTGAAGAACAACCTGGAGCGTTGATTAATATTGATGACGTCGAGCCACCAAATACAGCGCCATAGTACACACCAGCCATCAAGATTAGGCCAGAAGAAGGGTCTAGGCCGTATGTAATCGGGATCATCAACGCGATTGCTGAAATTGGACCGAGTCCCGGTAGCATTCCAATAAAGGTACCAATAAAACAGCCAACAATTACCATCATGATGTTCATTGGCATCACGGCGGTAGAAAGTCCTTGTAAAATTCCGTCTAACATAATGTTATCCCTACCAAAGAGTGAAGATTAAACCAGGCTCTAGGTAGATATCTAAGCCTTGAGTTAATAAAAGAAAGAACGCGATAACGAAAGGAAACGACGCGCCAAATAAGACAGCTTTGCGGCGCTCACCCAGTAGGTAAAAGCCTGCAAGTAAGAAGAAGCTGGTTGCTAAAACAAAGCCAAGATAAGTCAGTCCAACACCGTACAGAGCCATTAACACCAAGAAGCCAATAAGCAGTTTCCAGTTCAGCGGCGTAGTGTCGCATGTAACTTTTTTATCCGGCTGTCCGGTTATAAGCAGGATCAACGAAAGGCCAATGCCGATAAACGTTAGCAGGATAGGTAAGGTTCTTGCTGTGAAGGGTTCGTACTCGTCACCGGGGAACAAAGGAATCAGCGTGGTTTGGTAGCCATAGCATAAACATGCAAGCATAAAGAGCATGGCTCCGATGCGATCCTTCGAAAGCAAAGATTCCTTACTCAGAAATTTGGTTGGTAAGTCCGACATATCCAACTCCATTTGGGGTGGTATAAAAAGTAAAAAAGCCGTACATGAGCGAGTCAATGAAATGTCTGGGATCACTAACCAAAGGTAAGCGAATTACGGTACTGGTTTATCAGCCACTTGCGTTTACAACGAATCGGCAAGCGTTAGTAATACGTCTACGAATAAACAAAGGAGTTTGAAGTTAACTCATGCACGGCGAAACAAGGAAAGAGTAAGAGGGCACATAGGCCCTCTATGGTTGTTGGTTATTTCAAGAAACCAAGCTCTCGCATTAGGTCGCCCATCTGTTTTTCTTGATCTTCTAGGAAGGCGTAAAAATCTTTGTCAGCTTTGTAGTTGTCGATCCAACCGTTACGGTCACGAACCACTTGCCACTCATCGGTTTTGTACATTTTGCCAAGCGCTACATTCCACTCGTCGATTTTTGCTTGGCTTGTACCCGGTGCCGCAAAGAAACCACGCCAGTTAGCAAATACTGTCTCGTTGCCGTATTCAGTCAGTGTTGGGATGTTAGGCGCAGCGTCAAGACGCTTTGGAGCCGTCACAGCAAGCACTTTTACTTGGCCAGACTTAGACATCTCTAGTACTTCACCAAGGCCCGTTGAAAGCAGCTGTGTTTCGCCAGAAAGCAGTGCCGCCATCGCTTTACCGCCAGCATCGTAGGCAATGTAACGTACTTTCTTCGCATCAAAACCTTCGCCTTTGAACGCTGCCGCTACTACAAGGTGGTCCATGCTGCCACGAGCTGAACCGCCAGCAATCTTCACTTTACGTGGGTTGGTTTCGAACTCTTTAACGACGTCTTCCCAAGTGTCGTACTTAGAATCCGCAGGAGCGACGATTGCGCCGTAATCGGCAATGGTTGCTGCTACCGGAGTTAGGTCACGGAAAGATTGAGGGAAGATACCTGTTAGTGAACGAACAACGATAGGCGTTGAGTTCACCATTAGCGTGTCTTCTTGGCGTTGTGCTGTTTCGATTAGGTGAGCAATCGCTTTACCGCCACCGCCACCAGACAGGTTTTGGAAAGAGACATTTTCTACGATGTCTGATTTCACCAATACATCACCCGTACCACGAGCTGTCATATCCCAACCACCACCAGCGCCGCCAGGGATTAGGAAGTGGATTTTTTCTACGTCAGCAGCAAAAGTGTTGAAAGAAAAGGTTGCTGCGATGATAGAAGCCGCAAGAGTAGGTTTCAGTGCCTTGAACATGGTTCACGTTCCTTATGTAGGGGATCTCTTCAACGGAGAGAAACTTATGTTTTATTTCCAGCTACTAAACAGATGAGTAGGATATTGCTTAGCAGATGAAGCTAAAGTTAACGGTGTGTTAATGAAATGTCTGTAATGCGGCGATATTGAGAATAAAGAACATTGGATTAATATTGTTCATAAAGTTCACGGTAACGTGTTTTTGTCCATTTACTGTTGAATGATATCTGGATTCTAAAATCGTAGTTATTGTCTCAGAATGATTGAATTCATTGACAAAGTTTGGATTTAACTAGCGTTTTCTACTCGAGTGCATTGGTTGTTGGTCTATATTGTTAGATGTGACTACGATAACTATTTCTGCAAAAGAGTCAGGTGTATAGAGGTGTTAGATTTTAGATGTGGAATAATGAGTTACTATAGTTGATATGCAACTTAAGCGGTATTGATTGCGCTAGGCTGTTAACTTTGGAGTTGGCGATTATTCAAGGATGAAATAATGGCATTAAAAAAAATTTCGTTACGATTTACTGTTGGAGGAATGTTTTTACTCGCGACATTTTTTACCGCTGTTGTTGCGGTTTCACTGCAATATTACTTCAGTAAAAAAATGGCGACTGAGAATACCCTATCAAAGTTGACGATGGTGTCCCAAGAGCTGAGTAACTATATCGGCGCGGTTGATTCTGACGCAGCCAATACGGCGCGTTTACTTTCTTCAGTGAAACGTTCTATAAGTAACAAAATATCGAAAGAAGAGTCGCGTAGTATTCTTTCAGAAGCAATTAAAGATAACCCTCTCTTTTATAGTATTTACATTGGCTCATCTAATGAAAACTTCTTCCAAATTATTAATCTAGAATCTGCCCCTGTCGTTAGAGAAAAAATCGGTGCACAACAAAAAGACCGTTGGGTTGTGGTTGAGATTCATAATATAGGGGAGGAGCGCGTCCGTACGACGAAATATTTTGACCAAGAGTTTACGCTAAGAAACTCAACTACGGAGCAGAGCAACTACCTTCCAACAACCAGGCCTTGGTATGTTTCTGCCAATGTTCAGTCGGTCGAAAAAACTCAGCCATATCTTTTCCAGCATTTACAAATTACCGGGCAAACTTATTCTTTAGCGTTTGATTCGAAAATCGAATCTGAAGTTCAACATGTGATTGGTATTGATATTGTGTTGTCTTCTTTAGCTAGCAAACTATCAGGTACGGCGCTTGGCTTAGCAGAAGACAGTAAGGTTGAGTCTTTCTTATATTCGAAATCGGGTAATATTATTGCGTCTAACCTCAAGGTTAACAATCAGGAATCGGAGTTTGATGTATCAACATTGATGCTATCGTCTGAGCAGCAAGCCTTGATTAACGATACCCCTCCGCTGTTAGTGTCTAATCAAAATGATTGGGGGCCGATGGACTTTTCAGTGGCGGGAAAACCAAACGGCTATGCGATAGACCTTCTTAAAATGATTGGTGAGATGACAGGGATCAGGTTTGAATTTGTTAATGGTTTCTCTTGGGGCGAGCTTGTCAGTAAGTTTCAAGAAGGAAGTATTGATGGCCTGCAATCGGTGCAACATTATAAAAATAATGGCATAGATGGCCTATACACGACTCCAATTTATGAATTGCCATTTTCTATCGTGACAAGGGTCGGCGCGAAGGTTGTCACTAATTATGCCGAGCTTGAGGGTAAAAAAGTTGCCATTTTATCTGGGTGGTCAATTATTCCTAAGTTGAGAGAGGATTTTCCGAACATTGATTTAGTTGAATTTGAAAACCTAGAGTCTGCATTTAATTCAATTGAAAGCGAAGAGAACTTTGCTTTCTTAGAAGCAGAACCCGTACTCTCGTTTGCATTAGATAGGTTTTTCCAGCCAGGCCTTGTTGTCAATGGGACTCTAGAAGATCTAAAACAGAACTACTCAAACCAATTCCATTTGGTGCTGCAGAGCAAGCATAAACAATTGCTCCCAATCATTGATCAAGCTATCAGTAAGTTAAGTGGTGAACAACTTGATGCCTTAGCGAAAAAGTGGCTGCATGATACCGGCTTTAATACGAATACGACGGTTCCTTATACTGAACTTTATGATTTGACTAAGGAAGCAACGGTTGAAGGCAGTATGGTAAGGGTAGAGTTGAATGGCGAGATCAAGCATCTCTATTTAAAGAAAATAGACACGGGCGAACACTACTCTGAGTATTTTGCGGTATTGATTCCCGAATCTGAAGTCTTCAGTACAGTCAATAAACGTCTAGCAACCTCTGTTGGTGTAACGGTGTTACTGATGAGTTTGACGTTGCCTATTGCTTGGGTTTTTGGTGCGCCGATAGTGCATCCAATTCGCCAATTAGAGGAAGAGACTCATAAGGTTAAGCTGCGTGATTATGACAACGTGACAATTCTTGATACTCGAATCAAAGAAGTGTGGGAATTATCTGTTGCTGTAAAAGATATGGCTATGGAGATTAAACGACATGAACAGATGCAAGAGGCGTTTGTTGAGTCGTTTATCAAGCTCATCGCTCAAGCGATCGATGATAAGTCCGCTTATACGGCAGGGCATTGTAATCGTGTACCAGAACTCGGCTTGATGCTGGCTGACGCGGCGGAACAATCGCAGTCTGAGCACTTCAAAGACTTTGAGTTTAAAAATGATGACGAACGCCGTGAGTTTAGAATTGCGGCTTGGCTTCATGATTGTGGCAAGATCACGACACCGGAACACATCGTCGATAAAGGTACGAAGTTAGAAGCGAACTACAACCGAATCCACGAGGTGAGAACTCGATTTGAAGTACTTTGGCGTGATGCGGAAATCACCGCTTTGAGAAAACAACTTGATGGTACGCTATCAACGCAACTGATAGCCGATGAACTTACGGCAACGAAGCAGCAGCTACAAGATGACTTTGCCTTTATCGCTACGTCGAACGTTGGTGGTGAGTTCATGAGTGATGACAAAGTCGCTCGTATTCACGCGATAGCTGAGACGACTTGGACGCGTAACTTTGATGATCAACTTGGTTTATCACCGATAGAGGCGTTGAACCGAGAACCGAGTGCAAGTTTACCTGCGACAGAGCCACTGTTAAGTGATAAACCTGAACATATAGTGAGAAGAGATAGGCCGTTAGAGTTTGACCCGAAACATAAAATCAAAATGGATGTACCTGAGCACTTATATAACCTAGGCGAAGTCTACAATCTGAGTATTGCACGCGGCACGTTGACTGCAGAAGACAGATTCAAGATAAACGAGCACATGCTTGGCACGATTAAGATGCTTGAGAATCTGCCATTCCCGAAAGAGCTAAGCCGTGTTCCTCGCTATGCTTCGACGCATCATGAAACACTCAAAGGTACGGGATATCCAAGGAAGCTGACTGGTGATGACCTTTCAATCCCAGAACGTATTCTGGTGATCTCTGATATTTTTGAGGCATTAACCGCTGCAGATAGGCCTTATAAGAAGGCTAAGCCAATCAGTGTTGCTGTCGACATCATGTATAAAATGGCATTGGACGAGCATCTCGATATCGAACTGTTTAGATTGTTCTTAACCAGCGGCACTCACCTGCGTTATGCAGAAGAGTATCTGAAGCCGGAACAAATTGATTTCGTTGATATCAGCAAATACCTAGATGTTACTCGTCAGATTGCTTGAGTAAAGGTGGCTTGTTAGAACGGGGTCTATGAATGAAAGGCGCACATGAGTGCGCCTTTTTTATATCTGTTTATCGGTGAACAGGTAGATCGACACAAAGTGCTCTGCGTTTGTCAAGTCTGTCTATAAGTTGTCGACACATTGGTTTCGAGTGATTTCAGGGTAGGGAAGGGTTTAGCGGCTCTTTCTTTGCTTAAATCGATAAATAACAAGTGGTTGAATTGTTTTTAGTGTCCTTTTAAGTAAGTTTTTATCGCCTATAGAAAGTACTACCTTAGTCTAAATTGTCGACAATTTGCTTGATTGTCGACAATTTAATCGTGTATTTTATGTTCATGTTATGGAATTGTTGACAATTAAGGTTCAGCAAATAGAAGTGAGCAGCGTGAATATGAATACTGCGATAAAAGATCTCAGCTTAAATGCAAACACGAAAACACGTGTTAGCGATAAAGAGAACACTAAATCAGAAAATCTCACTGAGTATCTCGTTGAGGCGATTGTTAGCGGTGAATTACTACCGGGCAGTAAGATTTCGGAACCTGAATTGGCTAAACGCTTTGAAGTAAGTCGAGGTCCATTACGTGAAGCGATAATGCGTGTGGAAGGGCTTGGCTTGATTGAACGCATTCCTCATGTAGGGGCTCGAGTTATTACTTTTTCGGCAGACAAACTACTAGAGCTTTACGCGGTGCGAGAGGCATTGGAAGGCATGGCGGCTCGCCTAGCAGCGCGACATATCACACAAGAAGAGCTTATCGGGCTTGAAGGATTATTGTCGACACACTCAAAATACATCGATGAAGTCGAAGGTTCTTCTTACTTTCATCAACATGGGGATTTCGATTTCCATTACCGCATTATTAAAGCGAGTCGTAACAGCAAACTGATTTCGCTGCTGTGTGATGAGCTTTATCACCTATTACGCATGTACCGCTATCAATCGCCTAGGGCTCAGTCTCGGCCCAAAGAGGCGCTCGATGAACACAAATACATCCTACAAGCGATTCGCAACCGTGATGAAGAGCTAGCAGAAATGCTAATGCGAAGACACATCTCGGGAAGCCGATTACTTATAGAGCAACAAATTCAATCCAAAGATCTTGATTAATTGGCGACTGGTATTTGCTAGCGGTTCTTCGCTGGCGAGAGCTAAACATCAGTAGTCATAAAGGTTAGCTAGAAATAAACAATTAACAGGGAGCGTCATTATGAAGTTATCAGCAGGAGCTAAGTTCCGACAAGCTGTGCAAGACAACGACCCATTGCAGATCGTCGGTACGGTGAATCCGTATTGCGCGATGATGGCAAAGAACTTGGGGCATCAGGCGATCTATTTGTCTGGCGGAGGCATCGCCAATGCGTCTTATGGGTTGCCTGATTTAGGCATCACCACATTGAACGATGTGTTGGTAGATGTTGAACGTATTACCAACGCGTGTGATCTGCCATTGCTGGTGGATATCGATACGGGATTTGGTGGCGCATTCAATATTGCACGTACGATTCGCGCTATGGAGAAGGCAGGCGCAGCAGCAATCCATATGGAAGATCAAGTGGCCCAGAAACGCTGTGGTCATCGACCGAATAAAGCGATTGTTAGCCAGCAAGAGATGGTCGATAGAGTCAAAGCGGCAACCGATGCTAGAACCGATGAGAGCTTTGTGATTATGGCGCGTACGGATGCATTGGCGGTTGAAGGCATTGATAGTTCGATTGAAAGGGCGATTGCTTGTGTTGAAGCGGGCGCTGACATGATTTTCCCTGAAGCGATGAATCAACTCGATCAATACGTGAAGTTCTCGGCAGCGCTGAAATCTGCAACGGGTAAGCACGTGCCTATTCTCGCGAACATCACTGAGTTCGGCCAAACACCACTCTACAACTGTCACGAGTTAGCCCAATCAAGTGTCGACATGGTGCTTTACCCATTGAGTGCGTTCCGTGCGATGAATAAAGCGGCTGAGAATGTTTACAAGCACTTGTTAGTTGAAGGTAATCAGGAAGCTCTGTTGGATTCAATGCAAACCCGTAAAGAGCTGTACGAACACCTTAATTACCACGACTACGAGAACAAGCTTGATCAGTTGTTTTCAAGCGAAGGGTAAAAACAGTTTCAATTAATCAAAAATCAATTTAATCCAATAACGTGAAATGGTTAGTCGCCATATCCAGTACCGATGATAAAGATCATCGGACATATAAACAGGCAGCACCAAAGAGTGCAGGCGGCTAACACAGAAAAGGAGTTCACCATGTCTGTATCTTTGAGTGATAAAGCAGCTGTCGATAAGGCTTCAACAGAAAACCCACAACAAAGCGAAAAACCCGAAAGCAATCCAGCCAGCGCACCTGCAATCGGTGGTGCTGGTCTACGTGGCCAAAGTGCGGGAACTACGGCGCTATGTACCGTAGGCCAGTCAGGAACCGGCTTAACCTACCGTGGTTATGATATTACCGACCTTGCTAATCATGCTCAGTTCGAAGAAGTGGCTCATCTGCTACTAAGAGGCCACTTACCCACTGAAAAAGAGCTCGATGACTACAAAGCCTTGTTAGTTGGTCTGCGCGGCTTGCCTCAACCTTTGAAAGCGGCCTTAGAACTGATCCCTGCAGACGCTCATCCGATGGATGTGATGAGAACGGGTTGTTCAATGCTAGGTAATCTAGAGCAAGAGTCTGACTTCTCCGAGCAACTGCCTGCGACTGAACGAATGCTCGCGCTTTTCCCTGCCATTATTTGTTATTGGTACCGCTTTAGCCATGATGGCGTGCGAATTGATACTGAAGATCAAAGTGAAGCCTGTCTGGGTGGCTACTTCTTGAAAATGCTAACAGATAAAGCGCCGAGTGAACTGCATAAGCAGGTAATGCACTGTTCGCTAACGCTTTACGCAGAGCATGAGTTTAACGCATCTACTTTTGCTGCCCGTGTCTGTGCATCAACACTGTCAGATATTCATTCGTGCGTTACAGCAGCAATTGGCACACTAAGAGGTCCTTTACATGGCGGTGCGAATGAAGCGGCAATGGAAATGATCCAAGATTGGAAATCCGCTGATGAAGCAGAAACTAACATCATGCAGATGCTTGCTAACAAAGACAAAATCATGGGCTTCGGTCATGCCATTTATCGTGAAAGCGACCCACGAAATGCTCTAATCAAGCGTTGGTCAAAAGAGCTAGCTCAAGAGGTCGGTGATAAACAGCTTTACGCCGTTTCAGAACGTGTTGAAGCGGTTATGAAGCGCGAGAAAGGCTTGTTCTGTAATGCTGACTTCTTCCATGCATCGGCATATCACTTCATGGACATCCCAACCAAATTGTTTACTCCGATCTTTGTGATGAGCCGCCTTACAGGTTGGACGGCGCATGTGTTCGAACAAAGAGAAAACAATCGCATCATTCGTCCAAGTGCAGACTACACCGGGCCAGAGCATCAAGACTGGTTACCTATTCATCTACGTTAGCCCTCTATAACGAGCCGACTTATGTCTTGAGGTGACTTCCGTCTTCATACGACAAGGCCTCAAGAACCAACGAATAGAATTTAACAGATAATGGTGGATGTATGTCTGATGTGAAACTTGAACAAGCTCAGTACCTTGATAAAAATCAGTACCGAAAACTTTTACCCGGAACTCATTTAGAATATTACGATGCTTGCGAAGCGGTAGAAGCGATATCTCCGGGCAGTTATAAAACCTTGCCTTATACGTCGAGAGTATTGGCAGAGCAATTAGTAAGACGCTGTGATCCTGAAACCCTTGAAGACAGCTTAAAACAGATCATTGAACGCAAGAGTGACCTTGATTTCCCTTGGTATCCTGCGCGTGTGGTGTGTCATGACATTCTTGGTCAAACAGCCCTAGTAGATTTGGCTGGATTAAGAGACGCGATTGCCGACCAAGGCGGAGACCCTGCCAAGGTGAACCCCGTTGTCGAAACCCAACTGATTGTTGATCACTCTCTGGCAGTGGAACATGCAGGCTTTGATAGCGAAGCCTTTGATAAAAACCGCGCGATTGAGGAGCGCAGAAACGAAGACCGTTTTCATTTTATCGAATGGTGTAAAACCGCGTTTAAAAACGTGAGTGTAATTCCTGCGGGTAACGGGATCATGCACCAGATTAACTTAGAGAAGATGTCTCCGGTTATTCAATCTAAAGAAGGCATCGCGTTTCCTGATACTTGTGTTGGTACCGATAGCCACACTCCTCACGTTGATGCTCTGGGTGTCATTGCCATTGGAGTCGGCGGCTTGGAAGCTGAGACCGTGATGCTCGGTCGTCCGTCAATGATGCGCTTGCCTGATATTGTCGGCGTTAAACTGACGGGTCAGAGACTAGAAGGGATAACTGCAACGGATATTGTGCTTGCGATTACTGAGTTCCTTCGCAATGAGAGAGTGGTCTCAAGCTATTTGGAATTCTTCGGTGAAGGGGCTCGTGCTCTGACTATTGGTGACCGCGCAACGATATCTAACATGACGCCAGAATATGGTGCGACAGCGGGTATGTTCTATATCGATGAGCAGACTATTCAATACCTGAAACTCACTGGTCGAGAGCCTGAGCAGGTTGAACTAGTTGAACGCTACGCCAAGCAAACTGGGCTATGGGCTGACGATCTCGATTCTGCTCAATATGAGCGTGTACTTGAGTTTGATTTATCGAAGGTAGAGCGCAATCTTGCAGGGCCATCCAATCCCCATCGTCGTTTGCCAACCAGAGAGCTGGCTGAACAAGGCATCAGTCAAGCATCTTGGAAAGAGCAGCATGCTAAGCAGTACAGCGATGATCAGATGCCCGATGGTGCCGTAATCATTGCGGCAATTACTTCTTGTACCAACACCAGCAACCCAAGAAACGTGGTCGCCGCAGCATTAGTGGCTAAGAAAGCCAATCAGCTTGGATTAGTTCGTAAACCGTGGGTGAAAACGTCATTTGCTCCAGGTTCTAAAGTTGCCAAGCTCTATCTCGAGTCGGCGGGTTTGCTTCCTGAGCTGGAACAATTAGGATTTGGTATCGTCGGTTATGCGTGTACTACCTGTAATGGTATGAGCGGAGCCCTAGATCCTGCTATCCAACAAGAGATCATCGACCGCGACCTGTACTCAACCGCTGTGTTGTCAGGGAATCGAAATTTCGATGGTCGAATCCATCCCTATGCAAAACAAGCGTTTTTAGCCTCACCGCCATTAGTGGTTGCTTATGCCTTGGCGGGTACGATTCGCTTTGATATCGAGAAAGACAGCTTAGGCACTGACAACCATGGTAAGCCAATCTACTTAAGCGATTTATGGCCGAGTGATGCCGAGATCGATGCTGTTGTCGGTGAGCATGTTAAGCCTCAGCAATTCCAACAAATCTACGTAAAAATGTTCCAGCCAGACGAGGAGCAGGTGACTACTGAACCGCTTTATGACTGGCGACCTCAAAGTACCTATATTCGCAGGCCACCTTATTGGGAAGGTGCTCTTGCGGGAGAACGAAGCCTATCTGGTATGAGACCTTTAGCGATTCTGGGTGACAATATCACTACAGATCACTTATCCCCTTCAAATGCGATTCTCGCTTCGAGCGCTGCGGGGGAATATCTCACCAAAATGGAAGTGCCGGAAGAGGACTTTAACTCTTACGCGACCCATCGAGGCGATCACTTAACCGCGCAACGAGCAACATTCGCCAACCCTAAGCTGTATAACGAAATGGTTAAGGACGCTGGAGAAGTTGTGCAAGGTTCACTAGCAAGAGTTGAACCAGAAGGTCAAGTTACGCGAATGTGGGAAGCGATAGAAACCTACATGAACCGTAAACAGCCTTTGATTGTCGTGGCGGGTGCCGATTATGGACAAGGTTCATCACGTGACTGGGCAGCCAAAGGGGTGCGCTTGGCGGGTGTTGAAGTGATTGTTGCCGAAGGCTTTGAACGAATCCACAGAACCAACTTAGTTGGAATGGGTGTGTTGCCTTTGCAGTTTAAAGCGGGAACCAATCGCAATACCTTAGAACTGGACGGCACCGAGCTTTACGACGTGTACGGCGACATTGAAGCAGGGTCTGATTTGGCTCTAGTCATCACTCGTAAAAACGGTGACAAGCTGGATGTTCCTGTGACCTGCCGACTAGACACGGCAGACGAAGTGAATGTGTACAGCGCTGGTGGCGTATTGCAACGTTTCGCTAAAGACTTTCTCGCACAGTAGGAGCTTATGATGACAAATAAACAGATAAAAGTACCTGCTACCTACATGCGGGGCGGAACAAGCAAAGGCGTTTTGTTCAACTTAAGTGACTTACCTGAGGCTGCGCAAGTTGCCGGAGAAGCTCGAGACGCATTACTTCTGCGCGTGATTGGTAGTCCAGATCCTTATGGCAAACAAACCGATGGCATGGGTGGTGCAACATCCAGTACCAGTAAAACCGTTATTGTTTCGAAAAGTAGTAAAGCCGATCACGATGTTGATTACCTATTCGGCCAAGTAGCAATAGACAAGCCGTTCGTTGATTGGAGCGGTAACTGCGGCAATCTGTCTGCTGCAGTGGGCCCATTTGCTATTCATAGTGGCCTAGTCGACTCGAATCGTATTCCAGAAAACGGTGTGGTCGAGGTGCGAGTATGGCAAGTGAACATAGAGAAAACCATTATTGTTCATGTACCTATCGCTGGTGGCGAAGTTCAAGAGTTAGGTGATTTTGAACTCGACGGTGTGACTTTCCCCGCCGCTGAGATCCAAGTTGATTTCCTAGACCCCGCCGATGCGAGTGGCTCTATGTTCCCAACAGGGAATGTTGTCGATTTTTTAGATGTTCCCGATCTGGGTTGCATCAAAGCGACATACATTAATGCTGGGATACCCACCATTTTTGTTGATGCTGAATCGGTTGGCTACCAAGGCACTGAACTTCAGTCAGATATCAATAGTGATACCAAAGCCTTGGCTCTGTTTGAATCCATACGAGCACATGGTGCAGTAGCAATGGGTCTTATTGATTCTTTAGAACAAGCTGAATCATGTCAACATACACCTAAAGTCGCGTTTGTTGCTAAGCCTCAAGCGTACCAAGCTTCCAGTGGTAAGTCGGTTGCTGTCGAAGATACTGACCTTCTGGTGCGTGCTTTGTCTATGGGGCAACTGCACCATGCCATGATGGGTACGGCTGCGGTTGCTATTGCTTCAGCGGCAAGTGTTCCTGGCACCTTAGTGAACTTGGCAGCCGGTGAGGGAAGTCGTGATTTCGTGACCTTTGGACACCCGTCAGGAACCTTAAAGGTAGGTGCGAAAGCGCTGCAGGCCGAAAGTGGGTGGAAAATAGAGAGGGCGATTATGAGTCGTAGTGCCCGAGTGATCATGGAAGGTGCCATTCGTGTGCCTTTTCCCAAGTAAAGCGATTGTCGTGAACGGTTAAATGTTCACGAATACAACGCTGAGAAAAGAGTGCACCCAAGTGAAACTGTTAAAAGCTAGTCGCTTGGACTAATGGATAAATCATGGAGGAGGCACTATGTCTGCTACGAATCGAATGACTAGAAAAACAGATTACATCACCGAGTATCAATGGGCGAGGGAAGACCCAAATTCGTTTTGGGAAACACAATCACAAGCGATAGATTGGTTTGAACCACCAAAAACGATATTACAAACTGACGATAACGGAATTGAGCGTTGGTTTCCTGATGGGGTGATGAACACCTGCTGGCTCGCGCTGGATTATCATTGTGAAAATGGGCGAGGTGACAATACCGCACTGATTTACGACTCTCCAGTTACAGGAACTCAATCCTCGTACACTTACAATCAATTGCGTAACCAAGTGGCTAAAGTCGCTGGTATGTTAGCCACGCAAGGCGTTACCAAAGGTGATCGTGTGGTGATCTACATGCCAATGATTCCTGAAGCGGCGATGGCAATGTTGGCCTGTGCACGACTAGGTGCGGTGCATTCGGTGGTGTTTGGTGGTTTTGCCCCTCATGAGCTTGCCGTTCGAATTGAAGATGCCGAGCCCAAGGTGTTGATTACTGCATCCTGCGGTGTCGAGATAAATAAAGTCCTGCCATATAAGCCGATGGTCGATCGCGCGATCATGGACAGCCGATGGAAGCCTGAGAAAGTGGTGGTATTCCAAAGAGAGCAGTCTCTAGCCGAATTGAACAACGAACGTGATGTACTTTGGCAGCAAGCTGTTGAGGATGCTTTGCCTCACGTATGTGTGCCTGTTCTAGCGACTGACCCACTATATATCTTGTATACATCAGGGACGACGGGTAAGCCAAAAGGCGTGGTGCGCGATAATGGTGGTCATGCGGTCGCGATGAAATACTCGATGAGCACTATCTACGATATGCCGCAAGATGGTGTGTTTTGGGCGGCTTCTGATGTCGGCTGGGTAGTGGGGCATTCCTATATTGTGTATGCGCCATTGATTCATGGTTGCACAACCATCTTGTTTGAAGGAAAGCCAGTTAGAACGCCAGATCCGGGGGCATTCTGGCGTGTGTGTGAAGAGTACAACGTCGATGTGTTATTTTCTGCGCCAACGGCATTTAGAGCTATCAAGAAAGAAGATCCTGAAGGCGAGTTACTCACCAAGTATGACTTATCATCGCTCAAGTCGATTTTTATGGCGGGAGAGCGTTTGGACCCGCCAACATTGGATTGGGTTGAGTCTCATACCAATAAACCGGTTATTGACCACTGGTGGCAAACCGAAACGGGTTGGGCTATTTCTGCCAATCCGACAGGGCTGGAATCTTTGCCAGTGAAAGCAGGTTCTTCAACTAAGCCTGTGCCCGGTTACCAAGTCGAGATTCTTAATGAATTGGGTGAAACGGCACAGCCTAATCAGCAAGGCTTTGTTGCACTCAAACGTCCACTACCACCCGGTTGTCTGCCAACGGTTTGGCGTAATCATGATCGATTTGAATCTGGCTATCTGAGCCAATTCCCAGGCTATTATGTTTCTGGGGACGGTGGCTATCTCGATGAAGATGGGTATCTATTTATTATGGGCCGTATCGACGATGTGATAAACGTAGCGGGACACCGTCTGTCGACTGGAGAAATGGAAGAGATCGTGGGTGGTCACCCAGCCATTGCAGAATGTGCGGTAGTCGGGATTCACGATGACTTGAAAGGACAACTTCCTTTAGGTCTAGTTGTGTTAAAAGATGGCGTAAAAGTCGATGGCATTGAGTTGCAAAGGGAATTGGTTGGCAAGGTTCGTAATGAGATCGGCGCGGTAGCTTGTTTTAAGCAAGCCTTGGTTGTTGAGAGGTTACCTAAGACACGCTCAGGTAAGATCTTACGTAGAACGATCCGGCAGATCGCAGAAGGTGAACAATATGTGGTGCCTTCAACTATTGACGACCCTACCAGCTTAGCTGAAATTGCTGAAAAGCTCGGCAAATAGACGTCGCAGTTTAGGTAATCTCACCTTCGGCTTGTTGATTTATACATAATCCGGCGTGATGGTTTACCTAAACTCTACTTTATTCATCCGCTTATCCATTGCGTTTACTATGACCTCATTATGAATCCCACATATTGAGGTCTTTTTATGCGAGCTTACTTTTTGTTGATTGCTTTATTGGTCAGTGGTGCTGCTAGTGCCAGTATTTCAAAGGATGAAGCGAGTAGAGCGTTGTTAGAACCTTTGAGTCATCCCAAGGTATTTAAATGTGTATCAAAGACTGGCGTCGATCTCTATCAAGCGGTTTTTGATATTGGTGTGGGATATGAAGCCGACCCTATTAACTCGAAGATGATCGTTAATTCAAGGAAAGGCCGCTACGAATATCAAATCTTAGGCGCAGTAAGGTCTGAAAGAGCTGGTGAAATTGTCGTGTTAACTCGCCATGTGGGAGACGGTGTTAAAGTTGCGGCTATGATTGATGACGAAAATGGCAAGATACTGGGGATCGGCGATAAAAATCATTATCGAGATTGTGGTGTTAGGCCACCACCTAGCGTAGCAAACATGCAAAACTTTTGGTCTAAAGGCTAAGAGATATGTGAAAGGCAAGAATTATAGAGAAAGCTCGATTGAGGCGACCTTATTGGTCGCCTTTTTTGTTTGTCAGGCTAAAGCGAGCTCAAAGATATATATCAATAAGCACTTATGCGATGGTTGAATGATACATAACTGAACATGATGTATCGTCTAAACGTGGCTTTATTTATCTCATTAACGGTTCTGCTTAAGATGGCTCTACTCCAAACGAAGAACTAAGCGAGACTCCTATGAAATTCACTAAACCTTTTCTTTTAGCGACACTGATTGTGACTCTTTCTGGTTGCGCATCACCAGCAATGGATAACGAAAATGAGAATGCTGCACGTAATCGTGGTGCTGTGGGCGGTGCTTTATTAGGAGCGACAGCTGGCGCTCTAACTGGAGATGCGAGCTTAGCCGCGAAGGGGGCTGCATTGGGTGGTGTGACTGGTGGTGTTGCTGGTTCAATGAAAGATACGGATGATGCAAGAAACGCACAACGAACCCAAGTTACTGCTGATGGTCTAGCGCAAGACAATCGCACTGATGCAGAAAAGCGAGTTGCGGAAGTAGAGGCGGAAATTAAGCTTATTGAACTGGAACAACAGCTTGCTGATCTCAAAGAAGAGAAAGAAGATAACGGTGCATAAAGCTGAAGCTACAGCAAAAGCCACAGCAAAAAACATAGCTTCGATATTCGTTTAATTCAAAATCATTCAAACAGAATGGCCACGTAATGTGGCCGTTTTTGTATCTAAAATACACACTTCAAACAATGAATTAATTCAATAACTTGTATAGATACTCACGCCAAGTACACTAGACTCAGTTTAGATATTAATTTGGTTTGAGAAGCGCAATAGTCATGAATGTCACCTTAAGGGCCGCAAAGCACGCGGATTTAGAACAACTTAACGAGTTAATGTTCGATCTCCACCATCACCACCACCTTGCTAGCCCAGAGCACTTTAAAACGGCAGAAGAGATTGAGCAGGAAAAAAGCATTGCACGATACTTGGATGACCCTGAATGTTTGGTTTATGTGGCATTAAAAGGAGAGCTCATTGTTGGCTTTATCTCAGGGCATTTTTGTGAGCTTATCTCAACGGTCAGCAAACCAGTGCCGATGGGAAGTGTCGATGAACTGTTTGTCTTGCCTGATTATCGAAAAGAATCGATTGCTGAAAAGTTGTTTAACAAAGTTGAAAGTACTTTTGATGATTATGGGGTTGAACAAGTCTTTGTAGAAGTTTGGGACTTTAACTCGCCTGCCAAGGACTTCTATCAAAAAATGGGGTTCACACCTCACATTCAATGGATGAGGAAGGCTTTGCACAAAACGTAGACAGCGATTTTGTGTGGCTTTGATTACAATAGTTCAACTGCAACAGCAGTCTTCAATATTCTTCTATTATTTTTTAGGTAAACTCGTTGGTTATTCGATATTTATTAGTTTTCATACTGTCTCTTTTGAGTACTACTTCCGCTTGGGCAAACGACACTTTGCCCGATCATATCGCGGGCGCCTTGTGTGTAGTACGTGCTGATAACCAAATCGTGTTGGTTGATGAGTTGATCACCGGTCAATTGTCTCTACCGGGAGGCACTGTTGTTTCAGGTGAGCCGCCAGCCGTCGCGGCGCAACGTGAAACGTGGGAAGAGGCTGGTTTGTCGGTAACGGTCGGTGATGTGCTAGGTTATACCGACAGTGCCGTCGTGTTTGATTGTATTTCTGACTCTGAAGTGATCAGTTACAAGGCTCGAAATGAGTTAGGTGGCTTTGAGCTGCCGATTTGGTTTGCTCCTCATTATGGCGTGGAAGTCAGCCGAGCGATGTTACTTCCTCCTACTGAATTGCAAGATCACCAATACCGCTACCCAGAACAGTGGTCTGAGATTAACGAGCTGTTTTTATCTGCGACAGATCAACCGGTGACGTATGTGACTGAGCTGGTGGGCGCGGCACCCAAAGTCCATCAAGTTGAATTAAATTGGATTGTGTCACTTCAAAACACGTTCGATAAGATGCCAAGCGTATTTGCGAATACTGTGCTTTTGACTGACTTGTTGGCCAAGCCATGGGTCTTCATTGTGATATTGCCGTTAATTGCTTGGTACTTTGGCCGTAACTTCGCGTTGAAGTTTGGCTTCACTTTGATCTCGGTGACACTACTTACTTTAATCGCGCACCAAGGTTTTGGTTTTCCACGTCCACACGCTTACATGCCAACATTGAAACTGGTGATGAGCAGTGGGTATAGTTTTCCAAGTCTGTTGGCTGCCTTGTGGGTCAGTTTAACCTTGTTAGTCTTTTGGAAACTAAAGCGCCTCTTGGAGCAAAAAGCCATTCTGGTAGTGCTCGCTGGCCTGCTGTGGATCATGCTATTTAAGTCTTATTCAGGTAGTGCGTTTTTTAGTGATGTATTAATGGGTGGCGTATTAGGCGCTTTAACGACGTGGCATATCGTGAGATTAGACGCGAAACCGGATGTTGATATTAGCGCCTTATTGAGTTCTAAAGGTGTTTGGTGGGCATTGTGCTTACTGTCGATTGTTCTGACGGTGATATGGCCACTGCCAACATTCTCATTCTGGGTGGCGATTTTGATGACGATTGCATGCCTAGTGACGTTAACAGACTCGAAACCTTTGGTTGGTCAGTTCTCATTCAAGATCGTTCTTGGAGTGATGGCGATGTTGTTAGCGGGAAATCTGCTGATTAGCTGGGCTGGAAGCTTTGTCTCTTTCAGCGGTATTGCTTCATTTATTGTTGAAACGTTACGTTTCCCAATCTTGATTCTGTTTGGTGTGGTGGCATTTCGTCTGCCATGGAAAAGAGAGTAAGCGACTCGACTAACACAAAATCAAAAAGGCTGTGCAGTGCACAGCCTTTGTCATTTCTGAAACAAGCAAAAAGTAATTCTTATTAGAACCTGTTGAGCGTTTATGAGTTGAAGATAAACTTCTCAATCGCGACCGCTACACCATGGTCGTCGTTGCTAGCTGTGATGTGATCCGCCAGTTTCTTGGTTTCTTCCATTGCGTTTTCCATTGCAATGCCAAGGCCTGCGTATTCAAGCATATGGTGATCGTTTTCAGCATCACCCATGCAGATGACTTCTTCCGCTTTAATGCCTAAGTGTTTCGCTATCGCTTCAATACCGACACCCTTGTTTGATTTCGGGTTTAGGAACTCTAAGAAGAATGGTGCACTTTGTACGATAGTAAACTGAGTCTTAAGCTCTTGTGGCAACTTACCGATGATTTCAGTCAGCTTGCTTGGTTCAGCGACAATCATAGTTTTGATGATTTCGTGGTCATCTTCTAGTTGAGAAAAGTCGAACTCGGTTATATCTAAGCAATTAATACGCGCTTCAATACCAGTGTACTCATTGTTCTCAGGTGTGATTAAGCCGTGGATCTTGCTGAAAGCATGGACATAACCACCAAGCTGTTCAGCGAGGGCAGCAATCTCTTTTGCGGCTTTACCGTTGCTGATCTCACTGTGAATGATCTCTTTTGTCGATACGTTCTGAACCATAGAGCCGTTGTAGAAGAGTACAAAGTCATCTTCGCCGTCAATCGAAAGCTCATCTAATTTGCTTTGCATGCCTTCTAAAGGGCGACCAGAAGCGAGAACTACTTTCACACCTGCAGCTCGTGCTTTGGCGATTGCGTCTTTGTTCTCTTGAGAAATCACTTTTTCACTGTTGAGTAGTGTGCCATCCATATCAAGAGCAATCAGTTTGTACATGTTGTTCCTTACTAAAAAATTAAAAGCTAACGAAATCTATGGGCGAAAGGATAAGGGAACTTGAAAGTTCAGGCTAGGGCTTTGATCAACTCATTTATCAGTACTCATTTGTTTGACCAAAAGGGGGAAGTGCTTTAAGGTCTGCGGTTGATTAATTTCATCAAATGATTGAGCTGAGGGAAAGTTGTACAAGATTAATGAAATGTTTGAAACCATTCAGGGTGAGGGCGTGTTTACTGGCGTTCCCGCTGTTTTTGTTCGTCTGCAAATTTGCCCAGTGGGCTGTTCTTGGTGTGATACCAAGCAGACCTGGGAAGCGTTGCCAGAAGAGGAAACCAGCCTTGGCGATATTATGGTTAAGACAGAAGATTCACCTACTTGGTCAGCAATCGATGCTCAAGGAATCGTGAATGAATATATCAAGCAAGGTTACACTGCTAAGCACATTGTGATTACTGGTGGTGAGCCATGCATTTATGATCTTGTTCCTCTTACTGAAGCGTTTGAGCAGCACGGTTGTCGCTGTCAGATTGAGACTAGCGGAACATCAGAAGTTAAAGCCACACCGGACACTTGGGTTACGGTGTCACCGAAAGTGGCGATGAAAGCGAAACTGGAAATCTTAGATAGCGCCTTGCAACGTGCTAACGAAATTAAGCATCCAGTAGGTACAAGCAAAGACATCGAACAACTTGACGGTTTATTGGAGCGAGCAGCAGTTCCTAACGACACTGTTATCGCTCTGCAACCAATCAGCCAAAAAGACCGCGCTACTCAGCTTTGTATTGATACCTGCATTGAGCGCAATTGGCGCTTATCAATACAAACTCACAAATATTTGAGCATCGCATAGGTTGTATTTTTACTGGGCAAGATAAGTCGCTAGTAGAAGGTTCTCGTAAGGATTTAAGATGAAAAAAGCAGTGGTAGTATTCAGTGGTGGTCAAGACTCAACAACGTGTCTTGTTCAAGCATTAAAAGAGTATGATGAAGTTCATGCGATTACGTTTGATTATGGTCAGCGCCATAGACTCGAGATTGAAGTTGCTGAGTCATTGTCGAAAGAGCTTGGTGTGAAAGCGCACAAAGTGATGGATGTGACTCTGTTGAATGAACTGGCTATCAGCTCTTTGACTCGTGACGATATTCCTGTGTCTCATGAGCTGCAAGAGAATGGGCTGCCGAATTCATTCGTTCCTGGTCGTAATATTCTATTTCTGACTCTAGCGGGTATTTACGCTTACCAAATCGGTGCTGAAACCGTGATTACAGGTGTGTGTGAAACAGACTTTTCTGGTTACCCTGATTGTCGTAATGACTTTGTGAAGGCGATGAACTCTGCGCTTGTACAAGGTATGGACAAGCCGCTTGATATTAAAACACCGTTAATGTGGCTCAACAAAGCTGAAACATGGGCGTTGGCCGACCAGTACTCAGCACTTGAGCTTGTTCGAAATAAAACACTGACTTGTTACAATGGCATTGTCGGGGATGGTTGTGGCGATTGCCCAGCGTGTGAACTGCGTAAAGTTGGCCTTAACGATTACCTAGGTGATCGTGAAGGTATTATGGCTGAGTTGGTTCGCAAACAGACTGAGAATAAATAACCTCAGGTCAATCAATTGGTTCGTTGTAAGCATCAATGATGCAGTTTCGGCCGTTGCTTTTGGCTTGATAGAGTGCTTGGTCGAGCACTGAATACAAGTCATCAAAGTCACTTAATGCGTTTGAGGTTGCTAGATAAGCAAAACTCGCGGTCACATTAAGTGACTTTTTGCTTTCTGATAAAAAGACAGTGCTTGAAATGGCGTAGTGCAACTCTTCAACGCGTTCTCGTACCTCTGCTGGTGGGGTATCGGTTAATATGATGACAAATTCTTCACCCCCTAAGCGACCAAACAATTCACCATTCACTAAGTGTTTTCTAATTTGATCACTAATATGGACCAGTGCCCGATCACCAGTAGGGTGCCCATGCTCATCATTAATCTTCTTAAACTTATCTAGATCGAGCAGCACGAGCACATGCTGTTTGTCCGTCCCTTTACAGCGTTTCACTCTTTTGATTCTTCGAATTATCTCAGTTCGGCTATATGCTTTCGTTAAGCCATCAATTGCTGCTTTTGCGCGAACCGTTTTGTTTATCAATACCGTGAAGCTTGCAGCGCAAAGCAACAGAATAACAACGATGTTGTACATCCATCTTTGATGTTCCATTTTTTCAATTTGAACGCGGTCGAGTTTCGTCTGATGTGTCAGGAAAGAGCTTTCTAGTTCTTGTTCATATTTGGCGTGCGTCAGGCCGAGCGCTTCGAGTGCGAGTCGATTGTCGATATCTCTAGCTTCCATTTGTATTGACGAGTATCGCTGGTAGAAATAGAAAGCTTGTTGGTAATCGCTGAGTGATTGATGAATATCAGAAAGCTGAAGAAGTGACTGCGCGATGTATTTATGCCTTGTGACTTGTTCAGCTAATTCTAGCGCTTGTTGAGCATAGTTGAGTGCTTCCGTTGGCAGTTTCTGTTCTTCGAACATATCGCTGATCGCCAAGTAAGCATTGATGCGAATGACATCATTGCTCAGTTCGCTCGAAGCTGAAAGAGACTCAATTAGGTAGGTTCTCGCCACATCATAGTTTTTCGTTTGAGTGTACGCTTTTCCTAAGCCAAGACTTGTGAGTGCAATACCGTAGCTATGCGACGTT
Organism: Vibrio sp. 10N.261.52.C2; assembly: GCF_041471425.1. Classification (NCBI taxonomy): domain Bacteria; kingdom Pseudomonadati; phylum Pseudomonadota; class Gammaproteobacteria; order Vibrionales; family Vibrionaceae; genus Vibrio; species Vibrio sp. 10N.261.52.C2. Next base: position 53,531 of record NZ_JBFROH010000060.1, read on the forward strand.
GAGCTCAGCAGTGTTCTTGCTGTCTGAAAGTGGTGAATTGCTAGTTCACTTTGCTCTTGGTTAAGGTAGAGATCCGCAAGGCTGTGATGCACTTGTGCTTTCATTAAATCTGAAGCGTTTACTCTGAGAATGAGAGCTTGCTCTAGATACTCCGCCGATTTTTCATATTGCTTTAATTCTTTGAGCAAGTTACCCACATCGTTGTAAACCCCTGAAATATCATGCCCTTGTGGAAACACGTTTATTAGTGATAGGTAGGTGTCTAGTGCAGCTTGATAGTCACTGCGGAAATGATGATTGTTCGCGATGACTCGATAAGTCCCGAATTTTGGTAATACAGGGTCAGCGATGTCATGTAAATCTGACTGAAGGGCAGAGCAGTAATAGTTCGCTTGATGGTATTTAGCTTGCTCGTTAAGCGATCGGCATAGCTGGTACTTTAGTAAGGCTTTACCAGTTAAATCACTGCGAGATTGCATTTTCGCCAAAAGTGTTAGAAAGCCTTGTTGTGCTTGTTCATATTGGCCTTTGCCGTCTTTCCTCAGAGCAGAAATAAACGCTGTTTCTATCGCTTGGTAGTCATTGTCGTTTGAAGCGATTCCGTAGAACGGCTGATCTCGGTGGCTCATGTATTGATACAGAAGAGACGCAAGGTAAAGCTTATCTCCATAAACCGTTGAGCCGATGTAGCGTGTTTGCAGCATGTTTAATGCGCGCTCAGGAGAGTGGTTTAAAGTAGAGAGATAAAGCGCGTTCCAATCAGCATTTGGAGTAGAGCTTAGATTGGAGGTATAGACTGGTGAATTGTGGTCACGATCTGATGTTGATACTTGGCTATAAGAACAAAAGCTAATGAATAGTAGAAAGGTAACAAAAACGAAGTGATTCACAAGAGACGATCAATCAGATAAAGAACGATATTCTATTATTAGTTTGATGTTGCTTCAAATTTTGAATGGTGCGACTACGTGGTTATGCGAGGTAGGTCTCTAATTTATTGATACTAATCAGAGGTATATCGGTCGCGCGAATCGTGCGACCGATATCGGAAATTAGATGTATAATTTCGCTAGGTCAGAAGGCTCAAGTTCTTTGCCTTCTAATGTTGCATTCCAGTTAGTACCAACAAGAACGCCGTCTTCAGCAAGAGTCAGTAACCAATCTTCTACAAAGATATCTAGTGGAATTTCTAATACTTCGAAGTCAGCCCACTCTTCAACGTTGTGAGTTTGAGCATCTTCTTTTGAAGACCAGAATGGCATCACTTCGCTGTTTTCGAATTCACTTGAGTCACATGCTAGCCAACCTTCTTCGTTGCGAAGGCCCCATACCAGTTTAGTTTCTTGTGTTTCAGAAACGAAAAGTTCTAGATTTGCTTGAGTATCAGCTGTAAGTTTGCTCATGGATTAATTCTCTATGTTGATAACGTGGCAAGATTAACATTATAGACGGCTTAGGTATATGCTATTCAAGGAATTATCACCATACTGAAACGTTAACTTAAGATAACGTTTCAGTATGGTAAAAGCTGGGTACGCCTACTTTTTAATTTTGGTGAAGATGTGCCATTCTTCTTTGATATTACCCTTAAATCCAACAACGGAAGCAACAACTTTTCGATGTAGTGCGTGATTGATTTGGGTGTCATCACTGCTGAATTCAGAATCACCATGACCTACGATGCTGACTCTAGATGGCTGAATACCGTTGCTAATTAGCGCTCGTCTTACATGTGATGCACGTTCTTTCGAAAGCTTTAGGTTATGTTCCGCGTTACCTACTTTGCTGGCATAACCTTGCAATTCAATGCTGGTACTTTCGTAGCGCTTTAAAAATGCCGCCATTTGGCGTATGTGCCCTAGAAAGACAGGGTTTATTTCCGTTGAATTATTAGCGAAGAGTATATGCAGCTCTTTCTTTTCCGATGACTCGAAATATGATCCACAACCGTCGTTATCGATCTCGGCACCAATTTGTGTATCGGGACATAAATCTCGCGCGTTTATTACACCGTCATTGTCATCATCTTGAAGATCGTAAATTTGAGTGGCCGGCGGTAGAGCGCGATATTCGAATTCATCTTCGTTGTTTTCAGCTAAAACATTGGCAGATACAACCATGAAGCAAAGCGATAATACTGTGTTGGTAAGCTTCATTAATATTCCACCTTTTCATTCCATTCTTCTGGGATCTCAACTCGTAAACCGATGAGTAGGTTACCAGTTGCGTTCATTACGCGATATTTTGCGTATTGCTCGTCATACTTAGCATCTAAATAGCCTTTACGAGCTTCGAATAATTCATTCTCAGTGTTAAGTAAGTCGAGAAGGGTACGTTTACCGATACGGTATTGTTTCTCATATGAGATTACCGTGTCTGATGCCGAGTCTACGTGGTCAGATAGGAACTCTTTTTGCTGAACCGTTAAATCAAGTGCGCTCCATGATAGACGTAGACTCTCTTCTACATTGCGGTAAGTACTTTCGCGAAGGTCCTTGGCTTTGTTGAGTTGGTAGGCTGCACTTTCTGTGCGGTCTTGATCCGAACCACCATTGTAAAGGTTGTATCTTAAACGAACCATGGCAGAAAACTCATCGCTGCTGCCTTCTGTACCACCGGCGTCATCACGCCAAGTTTGAGCGGCTTCAAAAGAAACAGTCGGGTAGTTGGTACTCTTAGATTGTTTGTATTGGAACTTCGCTGAGTCAACATCGGCTTGTGCAATCTTAATGACTGGATGCTGGTTAAACGCTTTTGCCAACGCACCATCAACGGTATAAGGAATTGCACCCGCATCTGCGCGAGGGAAAGTTAACCCTAAAGGAGATTGACCAACAAGTCTTTTAAACTGAGTATGCGTATCAAAAAGGTTGTTTTGAGCAGCAAGCAAATTCCCGTGCGCTTTCGCAATACGAGCTTCAACTTGTGACATATCTGCGGTTGAACCAATACCTGATTCCACGCGCTTACGAATATCGTTATATATCTCTTTGTGCGTCGCTAAGTTACTTTCCGAAAGAGAAAGCACTTCATAGGCTTTCACTGCATCAAGATAAACCTTTGTTACTTCTAAAGCGATGTCTTGCGCGTTAGATAGTAGTTGATAGCGCACGGACTCTGCATCAGCCGCAGTACGGTCAATATCATTGGATGTATTAGCGCCATCCCATATTAACTGGGTCAAGGTGATCGTTGCTTCTTTTCTAGTCAGATCGGTAGTGTCTTGGTTGGTTGCTAGATCAGTATGTTCATAACCAATCCCACCATCTAAGTCTATACTTGGTCGATAAGCACCACCAGAAGCGTCGTTAAGATAACGCTTACTGATATATTCGTTATAAGCACTTTTGATTTCAGGGTTGCTTTCTAATGTAAACGCAACGGCTTGCTCTAAGGTTTGTGCTGTTGTCGGCAAACTTAGCGCTATAGCTAACCCTAATGTTGTCGTTTGAATGTAATTCAATTTCCATCTCTCCAAATTGGACTGCATCTAAACCTACGCTTTTTAATGTGCTAGATACGAAATTTAGATGAACCGCCAAAAAAATAACGTTCGCTCGAGAAGCTACCGTAAATGGTTGTAAAGTTGTTAACAGTTTGCTGTGCGTTTTATGATGATTTTGAGAACGTCAATTTTACGTTTTTAGCTCTGTTATTTTTCGCAAACACAATAACTTATATTGATAGTGTGAGCACTTTCATTATTGTGTGATGTGATCAGCGTCATTACCTTGTCACTCGGTATGTTAAATGCACGATTCATAACTAGGAATTATGTGATGTTAAATGTTATATTTAGGCTAATATTATAAATAAGATGTCACAAAGTTGACGTGACAAGCGAAAATGGTTTTTAGGGGTTGATATGGACATTACAGCATTGAATTTGACCGGTGCTCTTGCATTGGGTCAGCGCATTGTTATTTCAGTTGATGGCACGGTTAGAGTACTCGAAGAGGGAGAGCCTCTACAGGCTGGAGATGTAACTCTTGAATCTCAAAATGGACCTAATGAACCTCAGGTATCAGTTAAGCGTTTTTCACCTGAAGACGGTGAAGTTGAACTAGACCAGGATATCGCAAATATTTTTGCCGCATTAGAAGAAGGTGAAGACCCTACTGAGTTAGGAGATGAGTTCGCTACCGCTGCTGGTCAAAATGGTTCTAGCTTGGCAACTAGTGGGACTGTAGAGCGAGACGGTGAAGAAACGATCCCAGCAACCGAATTTATAACAACGGGATTTGAAGCGCTGGGCATGTCGCGAACTCAAAGCCTGAGCCTTCTAGAGCAATTCCGTTCGTTTGAGCAAACTAATAGCGCCCCTACCTTTGTTGATACCAATAACTCGCCTGTCGGTGACACTCTCTCATTTACAACCGATGAAGATACTCCAGTAAGCGGAACGTTGTCAGCATCAGATGAAGATGGCGATTCGCTGTCTTTCGTTAAGTTCACCGATCCATCAAACGGTACTGTCGTTGTCGATGAAAATGGTGATTGGACTTATACCCCCAACGAAAACTACAACGGTACCGATAGCTTTACGGTTATCGTCGATGATGGAAATGGTGGTACTGACACAATTACGGTTAACGTTGGCGTAACTCCCGTAAATGACGCGCCGATAGGTAATGACCTTTCAGTAACCACCGACGAAGATACCCCAGTAAGCGGAACGCTAAACGCAACAGATACGGACGGAGACTCGTTAACATTCTCAAAAGGCACAGATCCGTCAAACGGTTCTGTAGTCGTTGATGAAAATGGTAATTGGACCTATACGCCAGACGAAAACTACAACGGAAGCGATAGCTTCACCGTTGTAGTTAGCGACGGGAATGGAGGCACAGATACTATTACTGTTGATATTGGCGTGACGCCTGTAGATGACGACTCTTTATTTTTTAACCAAGAACTAAGTTATGCGGAAAACCAAATGGCGGACGCGGTAGTGGGT